>JAEURE010000390.1 GCA_016789485.1 Anaerolineales bacterium
AACCCGCTCCGCTGAATGCTTTTAGCCTGAAATTTGCAAAGCAGGGAAAAACATTAGCGCTAAACAATGTAACCAGGGAAGCATGGGATAAATTCGGTTCAAATCTGACATTTGGAAGTGATATTCCCAAGTCAGTCATCATGGTTCCCGTCCTGGCGGGCGGCGACTTGATTGGCGGAATTACCATGCAAAACTTTTTCAACCAGAATGCCTACCCCGATTCGATCGTCCGCCTGCTGGATACAATCGCGTCGAACATGGGAACAGCCATTCAAAACGCCCGCCTCTTTGACGAGACCCAGCGCCTGCTCAAGGAGACCGAGCAGCGTGCCACCGAACTCTCCGCCATCAGCACAGTGACTCAGGCTTTAGTGGCAGAAACTGAACTTGATAAGACGATCCAGCTCATCGGGAGGCAGACGCGGGATATCTTCAATGCAGATATCTCCTATCTTGCGCTGCTAAATCCACAAACGAACAGCATCGACTTCCCCTTTCAGTACGGCGACACATTTAAGTCTCTCAAACTTGGCGAAGGATTGACCAGCCGCATCCTCCAAAACGGACAGCCTCTGATCTTCAACAGAAATCTGGATCAGGAAAGTACGGCATTGGGAATCAACCGCATTGGGCGGCGGGCAAAATCCTATTTGGGCGTGCCGATCAAGGCGGGCAGGGACATCATTGGTGTGCTGAGCGTGCAAAGCACCCAGCACGAAGGCATGTTCAACGAAGATTCGATGCGCCTGCTTACCACCATCGCCGCCAACGCCGGGGCTGCGATCCGCACCGCGCAATTGCACACAAAGACCCAACGCAACGCAAATCAAATGGCGACCATTGCCAATGTGGGACGCGAACTCTCTGCCACGCTGGAAATGCAAACCGTCATCAAAAGCGTAGTGGAAAACGTGCATCAATTATTTGAAGCCCGCGACACCATTTTGCGCCTCATGGAGGCGGATGGAAAAACGCTGCGCACCGCTCTTGCGCTTGGTCAATACGCCAATGAGAACTCCGCGGATATGCTGGTGCTCGGCGAAGGGATCACAGGCAGCATTGCCCAATCAGGGATTGCAGAAGTGGTCGACAATGTGGATCTCGACCCGCGCGGCGTTCACATCGCAGGGACGCCCGACCTGGAGGAAACTGCCGAAACCATGATGGTCGCTCCGCTCATCGCCAGCAACACGACCATCGGCGTAATTTCCGTTTACAAAGACCGCGGCGAAGGCACCTTCTCCTCAGTGGATTTGGATTTTCTGGTGGGGCTTGGCCGCCAAGCCGCCATTGCAATTGAAAACTCTCGCCTTTTCAACGAAGCACAGGAGGCCCGCGTTGCCGCCGAACAAGCCAATCAGGCAAAGAGCACCTTCATGGCAAACATGAGTCATGAACTGCGCACGCCGCTCAACGCAATTATCGGCTTCACCAGAATTGTAAAAAGAAAATCCGAAGATATATTGCCCGAGAAACAAACCGAGAATCTGGACAAAGTATTGACCAGCGCAGAACATTTGCTCGGCTTGATCAATACCGTGTTAGATATTGCCAAGATCGAAGCCGGCCGCATGGATGTCCAGGCAGCAAGTTTCCACATCAACACGCTTGCCAGTCAATGCATCAACCTCGCCGTCCCGCTGCTCAAACCCAATGTCACCCTTGAAAAACAGATCGATGAAAGTGCAGGCCTGGTCTATTCCGATCAGGAAAAGATCAAGCAAATCGTTTTAAACCTTTTGAGCAATGCCGCTAAATTCACACACAAGGGAAAGATCATTCTTGGCTTGAAAAAAGTGGATGCCGATATTCATATTTATGTCAAAGACAGCGGCATCGGCATCAGCGAAGATGCGTTATCGCGCGTGTTCGAGGAATTTCAACAAGCCGATTCCAGCACCACCCGCCAATATGGCGGCACGGGCCTTGGGCTTTCCATCAGCCGCAATCTTGCCCGCCTGCTGGGCGGGGATTTGACAGCTTCCAGCCAGCTCGGCATTGGCTCGACATTCACACTCATCATCCCAATTCAATACGAAAGCAAACCCGCCTCCTCCGAAGGGACGCTGGGTGCTGTTCAAAAAACAGAGACCTACCCCCAACCCGATGCAACCAAAAAGCGCATCCTCGTCAT
>JAEURE010000391.1 GCA_016789485.1 Anaerolineales bacterium
ATAAAGTACACAATCCGCGCTGAGTATGGGAATTTTATGCTCTCGCTCATCCGCTCGCGCTTTGCAGACAGGGTCATCTATCAAAGTCAATTCGTCCGCAAATGGTGGGAGGACTGGTATGGTATTGCCAAAGCGCCCGCCACGGTCATCATCAACGGCGTGGATTTGAATACCTATACTCCTGAAGGTGAAAGCGAACGCCCCAACGATGTTTTCCGCATGTTGCTGCTTGAAGGAAGCCTGGCGCGTGGATTGAACTCAGGCTTGTTTCATGCAGTCTCTGTGGCTGAAAAATTATCTGCAAAATATCCAATGGAAGTGGTGGTGGCGGGAGTTGTTGACGAAATTACACGAGGAAATTTGCAAAGCAAGATTCCTGTAAAATTTCTCGGCACTGTTCCACGGGCAGAGATTCCAAAACTGGCGCGTTCATCTCATGTGATGTATTGTGCTGAGGTCAACCCGCCCTGCCCGAATTCGGTCATTGAAGCGCTGGCTTGCGGATTGCCAGTCATCGGTTTTGACAGCGGCGCGCTGAAAGAATTGGTCTCGGATGATGCGGGATGCATCGTCCCGTACGGCGCGAATCCCTGGAAGTTGGAAACGCCTGATATTTCAGCGCTGGCTGAATCAGCGGGGCAAGTGCTGGAGAAACAGAATCAATTCTCCCCTACGGGGACGATGCGAGCGGCGGCAAGGAAGCGCGCCGAGGCGGAGTTCGGTCTCGAAAAAATGGTCGATTCCTATCTCAAGGTTTTACTAGACAATTGACGATAGACAACAGACGATGGTCAGTGGTCTATCGTCAATCGTCATTAATTTGGAGATGAAATCATGGACAAGGAAGTTCACGAATTTTTGTTGAAACATCTGCAAGGCATCATGAGCAATGATATTGCGTCGTATCACGAAACCACAGCGGAGGACCTGACTTTGTACGAGTGGTGGGTCACGCCTCAACGCTTGGACGGTTTGCCCTTCCACGAATTTATGATGACATCCAACGCCGAGCGCGGCTCAGTCTTTGGCGCAACTGAAAAAGGGAAGACGCGCTTCGATCTCTCGAATTTATTGATTCAACGATATGGCGATACAGCCATCGCAAGTTACACCTTGCTCGTCAGCACGGCTTCATCCGAAGGCGTGAAGGTCGCCGCACACAACGAAAGCCGCGTGATGATGAAGTTGGACGGTGCTTGGAAAGTTGTGCATGTGCATAAATCTCCGGCTTATTCCGCACCGCATGTGCAGGCTTAGGAATTGATGAAAAAATATTCAGGCAGGCTTGGCTTGCAGCAGCGTGTGCTGCCCAGTTACCGCGTCCCATTCTTTGACTTGTTGGCAAGCCAATGCGAAGGCGGGATGAATCTCTTTGCAGGGTTACCCCGTCCCGTGGAAATGATCGCGAGCGGCAAAACCGAAGTTGCAAAACTCACACAGGCAAACAATGTCCATTTGCTTGGCGGAATGTTCTACCTTTGCCACCAGCAGGGATTTATCAACTGGCTCGAAGAAACGAATCCCGACGCCCTGATCGTGGAAGCCAACCCGCGATATTTGGCGACACCCGCCGCAGTGAAGTGGATGCACTCGCGTGGACGCAAAGTCATTGGCTGGGGACTTGGCTCTCCGTCTGTGAACGGATTTAGAAAACAACGCAGGCTTTCGTTTATCAGCCAATTCGATGCTATGCTTTCGTACAGTCAGCGCGGCGCGGAGGAGTATGCCGCGCTTGGTTTCCCGCGCGAAAAAATATTTGTGGCTCATAATTCGGTTTCACCAGCGCCAGAAAGACCAGCCGATAGACCGCAGACGGTGGACCGTGTCACGCTCTTGTTTGTGGGACGGTTGCAGGCTCGTAAACGAATCGATTTTTTGCTGCGGGCTTGTGCTGAGCTGGGGACAAAACCGCGACTGCTCATTGTCGGTGATGGACCCGAGCGCGCGGCGCTTGAATCTTTTGCAAAAAAAAATTATTCATCCGCTGAATTTATCGGTGCCAAGCATGGTGCAGAGTTGAAACCGTATTTTGTGCAAGCTGATCTTTTTGTTTTGCCTGGTACGGGAGGGTTGGCTGTGCAGGAAGCGATGAGTTACGGTTTACCCGTCATCGTTGCGAAAGGGGATGGCACG
>JAEURE010000392.1 GCA_016789485.1 Anaerolineales bacterium
CGTCGGGTGCTCGCCCAGTTGCAGGGCAAGTGCGGAAGACCGGTCGCCGTCCTCGGCGAGTTTCTGCAGCCTGGCCTTGCGGGCCGTCACCAGGGCGATTTCGCTCATCGCGAACAGGCCGTTGAGGATGATGAGTCCCAGCAGTTCGCGGCGCCCATGTAACGGCGCGATCACTGCAGAGCCAACAAAGGAATTGTTCTCCGCTTGCCAGAGCGGATTGTTTAGCGCATTATTGACCACCAGACCCTGAGGCTCTGCCTTCATGTGATCGATAAGGGCCTTGGAAATTTCCAGCTTATGGTTGCCTTCTTCGTCAGAAGACAGTGAGACCTGGTAATTTTGTTGAGCGGTAATCCCGGTTTGCAGGATGATCATGTTCCCTTGAATGGCTCCCAATGTTTCCACGGTGCGTTTCAGCAGAATGCTCGCAAGGTCTTTAATGTCTGTGCGTGCACTTAATTCCTTGCCGATCTCCGGTAAAAGATTTAACTCGCGGTTGCGGCGGCGGATGATATCCTCCGCTTCCTTCACGCGCAGTTTTGTGCGGATGCGTGCCATTAATTCATGGCGTTCAAAGGGCTTTGTTACATAATCATCTGCACCAAGGTTCAAGCCTGACTGCACATCGGAAGGATCCAGGCGCGCGGCGGTAAGAATGATGACGGGAATATGGTTGATGGCCGGGTCTGAACGGATCTCACTGAGAACAGCAAAACCATCTTTAAGCGGCATATTAACATCCAGCAAAACCAAATCCGGCATTTCATCACGCACTTTTTCCAGAGTTTCCACGCCGTCTCTTGCGCTGACTTGGTCGTAGCCTTCATACTCAAGATAACGCACCAGCAATGTGATATTGTCCGGGCGGTCATCCGCGATCAAAATCTTGAATTTTCTTTTGCTGGTAACCGGCTGGGTGATAGGCTGGCTGACATTATTCATTTCCTCCATGGCCTGAGATGCGATCTGGCAGATGCGTTCCGGGCGCACGGGCTTCACGATCACTTCATTGACCTTCAAGCGCTGCGCCGTAACTTTTAATCCCGGCACATCATAGGCTGTGACAAGATAGGTATACGCCGGCCTTCCCGCAGAGTGGTTTTTCATCCTTTCGATCAATTCCAGGCCTGTCATTTCCGGCATGATCATGTCGGTGAATAAAATATCCACTCCCTTGTTTTTTACCTTTTCCAGGGCTTCTTTTCCGCTTGCGGCAGAAACCACATCTACCGAAGGGCCAAGCTGGGCAAGTGCACGCGCCAGCGTAGCCGCTGTATTGGGGTGATCGTCCACAACCAGAATGCGTACCTGGTCAGTCTGAGAGGAGGCTGAAGTATTCATCGCTCCCATTTTCTCTGGAATCCCACCTGGGAACGATAGGTAAAAGGCCGAAAGAGTTGGGAAAAGTTGGGGAATTAAAAATCCGCCTCCAGCAAAGCCGGAAGCGGGTTCTGCCCAATGGGCGAATCAACTCTGGGAGTTAGTTTGTCTAATCCGACACGAGACGGTATCCCTTGCCGCGTACATTGATCAAATATTTTGGATTCTGCGTATCCTTGTCGAACGCCTGCCTGAGCTGGTGAATGTGCCACTTGGTGAGTTCCTGTGCATCGCGCATCTCAGCCTGATAGCCCTGTGCCTCGGCAACAAGGGTTTGATAATCCACAACGTTGGGAGCGTGCCGCGCCAAAACAAGCAGGTAATCAAAGGAAGTTGGGGGCAGGCTGAAAGTTTCTTCGTTGATTGTGATTCGCCGGGTGTGCAAATCCAGCACGATTGGGCCGCGTTTAATGAAGCGGTCTGCTTCGATGAGTTTTCGTTCATCCAGCGTGCTCGCGATAACCTCTCCGTTTTCCATTCTTTTCAATTCATCCTGCAGGGCTTCGATCTGAAGGATGATTTCGCGTTTCCGTTTTTCCCTTTGCTGCTGCGAAAGAATGGATTTTGTGCGCTCGATAATGACTTCCGGCTTGAGGGGTTTTAATAAATAGTCAATTGCTCCATGCCGTAATGCCTCCACGGCTGAGTTTACGTCCGGCTGTGCTGTGAACAACACGACAGGAAGCGCAGGATAATTTTTATGGATCAGTCGTAATGCATCCAACCCCTG
>JAEURE010000393.1 GCA_016789485.1 Anaerolineales bacterium
AAGTTTTTTTTGAAATTGTTTCAATTAGATTCATGGTTTCTCTTTCAAGGTTTCTTTATTACAGCCAGCACGGCATCACCGCGCATTATTTTATAAACGATCTCCGCATCGGGGTACGAAGTTTTATCAAAATCGTAGCGCGCCGTTGCAACCACATAAGCATAACTCTCTGACCGCTCCACTTCGGAAGGCGAGTATATCTTTAAATCTTCCCTTGCGAAGAGCGCGAACAGGTGCGATGGTCCTTCCACCCAAACTGCCGCATTCGGCGGCGCCACCGAATTCACATACTCGGCCGCTTCACGGTATGAAATACCCCAGTAATCAAGATCGTAACGCCCATAGGCGCCGTTCACGCCGCCGATGAAACTGTTGTAATACATATATTCATACGGATGCAGTGAGACGATTCCAAATATTCCAGGAACCAAACTCAATACCATCACTGCCACTTGCCATTTGATATCCTTTATTTTTTCAAACACAACACCAGCCATCAAAAAGATGGGCGGGATGATGAACAATATCTGTCTAAAATTATCGTACAAGGCGATATGAAGGACAATGAATAAAATCAACGGGATGACAAACCACAATAGTGACAGTTCGACAAGTCCGCGCTTCTTTTCTGCACCGACAATTGATCCCACCCACCCGACAATGGACAACACCCAGACAGGCTCTGTAAGCTGAATCGCAAACAGCACGGGCAAATAAGAGTATGGCAAATCGGTGGACTGATACGAAATGCCATGGAACAGCACTGCTCCCAACCAGGGATACAAAGACATTTCCCTTAGGCTTTCAAAGAAACGCGGGATGGGATTCATCCACAAATAGGGCCAGGTGAGGTAGGTTGTTATAAGGGCGACCACGGCGTACATGACAATGGCAGATGTGGCTTGTCTGCCCTTCGTGCGGAATGCATAATATGCAACGATCACCCCGGCAAATGGACCAAGGATGCGGGTGGAAGTGGTAAATCCGAGGAGGATGGCAGGGAGGAGAACAGCAAACAAAGTAGCCGGTAACTGAGGAGCGAACTTATACCAAATGATGAGCAGGATAAGAGTGGAAAGTAAAAAGTAGTAAGTGCGAAGTTGAAGGAAGAGGATGAAATAACGCTGAGTGTAGACTTCAGCGGAAACAGCGTTAATATCTTTGGCGAGGAGAGAGAATATATTTGTCCCGCCTGCTTGTGCGGAAAGGACGAGGCTTTCGATGTAGGAGTGAATCGTCTGAGTGAAGAGAAAGAGCGAGAAAACAGAAACAAGCCAGAGCGCGGTCAGAAGCGCGGAGATTCTTTTGGAGCGTGGATCAAGCTCGGCGGGATGAGTCTGTTCGAGGGTGTCAAACTGTTTCAATCCAAAATAGATAGAAAGAAGAAAGAGGGAAAGGAATGGAGTGTCTTTGGGATTGATGAAGGCGTGACCCCAGAGGACAGGCTGTGTCATGAATAACAGAGTTGCGCCGAGGGCGGGGATCTCGGTCAGCCAGCGCTTGGCGAGTGCGTAAAATGCCCAGACGCCAGCGAGGTAGGTTAGGAAGTAAATGAGGTGGCGAAGGTCGGGAAGGGAGAAGGAAAGGAAAGTGCGAAGATATTCGGTGGCGCGATCCACGAACATGATGTAGAACGGGCCGTAGTATCCGAGGTCTTCGCGGACAAGATTGACAACACCCTGCTGCGGCCACGTAGTGTAGGCGTTGACAGATTTAACCGCGTATTTTTGCAGAGATTTATCATCCCAGCTTTCGCCGTATTGGTTAAAGGTGAAGAAGCCAACAAGCAGGCTGAATGTAAGGATGATGAGAATTGAATAATTTTTTTTCATCGGGGGATTGCTAGGTGGTTAGTTTTCGAAGCCGTTGGTTGGCGTCGATGAAGAAATGTGAAGTTTCGTTTTTGGCAGTAAACCACATTAACCACAGCACGATCATCGGCGCGATGAGGCGGCCATACGACCAGGGAAAGAAATCAAAGGAAGGCAGAACAAATTCAAGGATATAGGCGAAGCCAAACCACATCCATAAGCTCGGGGCATCAATGCGCTTGAGCATGAGCAAGAATGACAAGGTAACGAACATACCATGATGATCCCACACGAT
>JAEURE010000394.1 GCA_016789485.1 Anaerolineales bacterium
TGCTACACCTGCGTGACGTGAAGAAGTCACTGCCGAAACTTTCAGCGAAACTGGGCACGATGGTGAGGACCAACTCCGAAGGTCTGCTCGGAAGCGTGGCTCGTACATCCGATATCAATTATTCGGAAGGCGTGTCAATTTCATCCATCTACAATCACGACGAGATGACCCGTATCGAACCTGTGCGTTATCCCGATGGGTCGTCGCTGATGCGTTTCCTCGCCGCGCCGCTCATTGATAAGAATTTCAGCATTCCGCGCCGCCTGCTAAACTTTTTGAGTTGGGCGCTCACCCACCCGCTTGATTTTGGCAAGGCGCTCTTCCTGCCGGGTTGGGCACATAATGTGACGATATTGCTGGTGATGCAACATGCCGATAACCGCATGCGCTTCAAAGTAGGCAAAAGCGTTTTCACGCTCTTCCGCACGAGCATGGTGGCGGAGGAAGAACCCGGCTACACCATCAATGCACAGGTGGAAGGCTCGCACGAAGTAACCAAGGAGTTTGCCAAACGCACGAACGGCGTAGCACTCGGTTCCATCGGCGAGAATTTGCTCAACCTACCCACCACCGCGCACATCCTCGGCGGCGCGCCAATTGGACGCAATGCCGATGAAGGCGTGATCGACGAGAATTTTGCCATACATAATTACGAGGGAATGTATATCATCGATGGTTCGGTGATGCCCGCCAACCCCGGCGTGAATCCGTCATTGACGATCACAGCACTGGCAGAGTATGCGATGAGCAAGATCGGCGCAAAGTCTTAGAAAATGAGAAAACGTAATATCCTGCTCGAGATCTCCATCTTTTTGACAACACTATTTATCGCGGCACAGTTCTACTTAAAGACAACAAGCGAAGGTGGAGCATGGTGTTCTCCATATCTCGGTGCGCCAACAGAATTGGGACATTCCGCTTTTCAATTTGTTGGCTATGGATTTCCGATGCAGTCCGTGACGGTTGTCAACGAAATCTGTTCAGAAGAAACTTCAACCACATATGAATGGTCGCCAATAGGGCTGAGCGTGAACATTTTCATATTGGCAACGATCTCCTGCCCTGTCTGGTTAATTATCCACAAGAAAAACAATAAAAATAAACCGTAAAATGTGGGATTCGGTCTGCCAGTTTTGGCAATTATGGGCATTACCAATTTCCTATTAATTATTGAGTTGATTTTTTATAAAAAGCAAAGTATATTAAATTCGGATAGATTTTATCCGAATAACAACCGAGCCGATCTCCAACGCTTTATTGATCACGGAAGGAGAGCATAATAAAAAAGAATCAAGCGCGGCCATCAGGCGAATTGCGTATTCAAACGCTGGAAGAAAAATTCCACGACCTGCTGGAAGCCACACCCGACGCAACCATGATCATCGACAGGGATGGGGTTATCCTGATCGCCAACTCGCAAGCAGAAAAACTTTTCGGGTATAGTCACAATGCTCTTTCTGGAAAAGTTGTTGAGACACTGGTTCCAAAACGTTTTCAGAATGTCCATCCAAATCATCGGGAAAAATTTTCCCGTGAGCCGCAAGTGCGCCCCATGGGAATCGGACTTGACCTGCACGGACTGAAGGCAGATGGACAGGAATTCCCGGTGGAGATCAGTCTCAGTCCTTTGCAAACAGAGGGCGGGCAGTTAACGGTTGCAGCCATTCGCGATATTACCAGGCACCAGCGCGCGGAGAAGAAGTTTCGCGGTCTTCTAGAATCCGCACCGGATGCAATGGTTGTCGTGGATAAACTTGGGATTATCAACCTCATCAATTCACAGACAGAAAAAATATTCGGGTACGGCCGTGATGAAATCGTGGGGCAGCCGATTGAGGTCCTAGTGCCGAAGCGTCTGCGGAAAAAACACGTCAAACACCGTGAAGATTATTATGTTGAACATCCTGTACGCCCAATGGGTGTGGGATTGGAACTGTTCGGTTTACGAAAAAACGGGAGTGAATTCCCGATTGAAATCAGCCTGAGTCCGCTGGATACGGAAGATGGACTGCTGGTCAGCGCGGCGATCCGCGATATTACCGAACGCAAACGCGCGGAAAATGATATTCAAAAATTAAATCAAGACCTGAAGCA
>JAEURE010000395.1 GCA_016789485.1 Anaerolineales bacterium
ACGAGTTACTTGTCTGCTTGTTTTACTTGATAATATCCCTCGAATACTTTTCTGCAAACAGCGCGGGCTGACCGCCTGTGTGCCAGAAAAGCACCGTTTCATCCTTCTTGAAAAATCCCTTGCGGATGAGGTCGATCATCCCAGCCGCGGCACGCCCCGTGTAAACGGGGTCAAGCAGCAAGCCTTCATTGCTGGCAAATAAATGGATCGCCTCGCGCTCCCCTTCCCCAAAGACCCCATAGCCCGCCTGACAATAATCTTCGGTGGCAAGCACATCATTTCGGGTGAAGTGAATCCGTTCGCCAAGTTTTTCGCTAGCTTGTGATGCCAGTTCAGAAACATGCGATTTCAATTCCTCTTCGGGTTCATCGATACTGATTCCCAACACTTTACCTTTGAAACCAAACAGTCGTTGTCCGAGCACCAATCCCGCGTGCGTGCCGCCTGAGGACGTGCCAAAGACGATCCAATCCACGCGCATGTTTTGATGCATGAATTCTTCCATCGCAAAGGTATATCCCATCGCCCCCGTAGGGCTCGACCCTCCGTATGGCACAAGATAAGGCTTCCTCCCCGCAGCAACGGCTTTGTCAAAAGTCTCCTGCAAGGTTTGGTCGCGAAAAGCACGATCTTCCACGGTGATAATTTCCGCGCCGAAGAGTTGGTCAAGTAAAAAATTTGCAGAAGGCTGCCGGGGCTTCTCACCCGTCAGCACCAGTGTGCAGTCAAAGCCGTAGCGGGCAGCAGCGGCAGCAGTCTGACGGCAATGATTGGACTGCATCGCGCCGCCTGAGATCAACAAGTCTGCGCCCTGCTCACGTGCTTCGGCGATCAGGAATTCCAGCTTGCGAGTCTTGTTCCCCCCGAACGCTAATCCTGTCTGGTCATCACGTTTGACGAGAAGGCGCGGTCCGCCAAGAGCCTGGGTAAGGTTCGGCAATTCCTCGACAGGTGTAGGCAAGTGAGCAAAGTTCAATCTTGGGACAGGCATTTATGCACCTCCAACAACTTGCTTCGTTTTCTGTTTTCCGCGCGAGCGCATCACATCCAATATACGCGGCATGATATCAGCATACATCGTGTACCAAAGCTTGTTCGGGGCAAAATCATACGCGCCAAGGGTCCGCACCACTTCGCCGCCCAAGCCTTCCTTGAAGCGATAAACACCCCACATTGAATCGCTTTCATCAAACACCTCTGGTGCACCCCATAGATCATAGGCCGTGCATCCATTGGATTTAGCATGCTTCATGGCTTCCCACTGCAAAAGATAAGTTGGCATCTTTTCACGGTGCACATTGCGCGACATGCCATAGACATAATATCCACAACCTGCGAACATGAACAGGAAAATTGCTGCGACCGGTTCTCCATTCACTTCGGCGATCAACGGAACCGCTGACGGCTGACCGCTGACAGTTGTTTGCATAAACAATTTCCAAACTGTCATGTAATAATTCTCATCGCGGGTAACAAAGCCATCACGCACGGATGTCTCGGCATACATTTTATAAAGCATAGGCAGATCATCCAACCTGCCGATACGAGTCGTTACACCCTTTTTCTCCGCAAGTCGGACGTTGTAGCGCGTCTTCGGCTTCATGCGCATGAGGATTTCATCTTCAGCAGAAGTCAAATCCACGAGGACAGAATTTCTGAACTGGATCTGGTCAGACGAATATATCCATCCCCTGCGCTTCAAATCGGACATCACGGCCTGTCCGCTGTTTTCTGTGACATCTCCCTCGCTGTGAGGGACTCCGTGCGCGAGCACAACATCAGGGTCAAGTTTCAAAAAGATCGCGCCTTGTTTTTTCGCAAAGGCTTGCAAGTCATTCAGCACGCGAGTCCGCAGAGTCTCATTATCCCAATCCAACAAGGGACCTTTGGGAGCGTAGAGGATGGACAGGCGGGCGGCGAAACCACGCGAGAGGATTTGGCGTTTGAGAATTAATGCTGCAGCGACAACTGGTGAGTGGAAAGTAGAAAGTGATTGAAGATTACTTTCTACTTTCCATTTTCCATCTTCTGTCCACACGGCGTAATATGGAATCCAACCATACTTCGCCTTCACC
>JAEURE010000396.1 GCA_016789485.1 Anaerolineales bacterium
CCCGAACTTCCTTGGCGACAGCAACATTGTTGCGGGCGTAACCTCCTTTGGCATCAACAGCAACTGTGCAGGCACCGGCGGCGTCTTCCGCATGGACCGCCAGAATGTTCTTGATTTCGTGAACTCAATCCTATACCCGGAGCCATAATAAAAAATAATATGCTACAAAAAGAGAGCCACCTTTTGATGGCTCTCTTTTTGTATAGTCAGATTTTCTTACAAAAAATCTATTCGGTGTTATTCTTTTTCTTACGCTCCCAGTTTAATATTGGCACATTGATATAAATCAAAAGGAGACATAAAAAATGACGCTCTATATCCAACCTTATCCGTTCCGCCGCGTTGTCCGCCGTTTTGCCGAACAGCCGCACCAGCGCTCTCTTGGCGTAAACATCCGCGAAGAAGACGAGGCGTACATCCTTTCGGCGCTTGTGCCGGGCTTGAAAGCTGAAGACCTGAACATTCAGATCCTTGAGGATGTGGTCAGCATCGAAGGCGAGTATAAGACCGACGAAGCTGAATTCCTTCTGAACGAACTTCCCAGCGGAGCCTTCCGCCGCACCCTGCGCCTGCCCGCCGAAGTGGATGCGGAAAAAGTCGAGGCGAAGATCGCCGATGGCGTTCTCACTCTGACCCTGCCAAAGGCAGAGTCTGCCCGTCCGAAAAAGATCAAGGTCGCGGTTCATTAATCGGTAGAAAAAACGTCAGAAAACAGGAACGGGAAACAGGTCACGCAGGAAGCGCGGCCTGCTTTTTTGTCAACGGGTAAAAATCAGGCGGTATGGAATGCCTGCACTGGGTATAATTCAGCCATTCTTATTTTTGGAGAAAACCTGTGCGTGTTAAATCGATTTTCCTCGTGGCATTGATTTTTGCCATATTAACGGCTTGCGGCGGAGAGGCTTCCACGGAAATTCCCGCTCCCACCGTTGTGCCAACCCATACTCCTTTGCCGACGGCAACTGTCATCCCCACTCCGTCCACACCGCTGGCGATCCTTGTTCTGCCTGCTGACATGGATAAGGAATCTTCTGACCTGTATCAAAAGACCGTGTATGACCTTGCGCAGCAATCTGGATTCCGTTTTCAGGTTCGCAATGCACTTACCCCGGAAGACCTTGCCGACCCAACTTTGAAAGTGGTGATTGTCCTGCCGCCTGACCCAGGTGTTGCTTCATACATTGCTGCTGCTCCCGGTGTGCAATTTCTGGCTGTCAACATCCCCAATTTAACGGCAGGTGGAAACTTGAGCGTCCTCGCCCCAGATACGCAAGTGGACTTGCCAGCCTTCCTTGCAGGGTATACCGCCGCCATGCTGACCGAGGAATATCACATCGGAATGTTATATCCGCAAGGCGATGGAGAGGCTCAGCGTGCCGCTGTCGCTTTCAATAATGGTATGCGATATTATTGCGGCTTGTGCAGTAGAATCTTTTTTACAACTGTAGATTACCCGACCTTTTTGGAAATTCCAACCAATGAAGACCCTTCAAAATACGGGGGGTATGCCAACCTCATGATCAACGACCGCGATGTGGATGCCCTTTATATTTATCCATCCCTTGCCAGCGACGACCTGCTATCCTACATTGGCACACAGGGAGTGTTATTGTTTGGCACATCCATGCCGGAGCCGCGCCCCGGCGGCTGGGTGATGACTGTCAGTCCGGATACGGTCAAAGCGATTCAAATTGCCTGGCCTAATTTGTCTGCTGGGCAGGGCGGAATCAACGTTCAATCCCCGCTTGGGCTTGCAGATGTGGACCCAAGCTTGCTTCCAGCCGGTAAACTTGCCCTCGTCCAGGAGACACTGGATAACCTGGTCGCCGGGCGTATTCTAACGACAAACCCTTAAAACAAAAGGACGGGCTTGCAAGCCCGTCCTTTTGTTTTAAACATACAACTGCGAGGATTGATCCTTGGGGGCAGACCATTCCTGCCGCACCAGCCACGCCATGGACTTGATCAGCAACGCCATCGGGCTGATCGGTGTGGAGAGGAA
>JAEURE010000397.1 GCA_016789485.1 Anaerolineales bacterium
CCAGATTTTTATCTCGCGGCTTTGCTTTGTGCGGATCAAATCCACAGCGGCGAAATCGCGTCCTTCGGATTCAAAGACTCCCGATTGACTGATGACCTTGCCGAAGATATCGGGCATGCGCAAGCCCGTGTACATGGACATCAATCCGCCGAAGGATGCGCCCAGCACGCCGTACGCGCCGCGATTCTTTTTGACATCCAGCAGGTTCAACTTCTTTGCTGCGAACGGAAGAATGGAATGTTCGATCGTCATCAGGGTCGCATCGGAGCAGGCGTATTCCACACCGCGGTTTTTGCCTCCGTTCTGGAGGAATGCCATTGCGATCGGCTGGATGCGCTTTTTGTAGATGAGATTATCGACGATGACATTGAGCATGGCGCGCTGGAGATAATCCACGCCATCGTAGACGAGCAGCAGAGGCACCGGTTCTTTGACAGGCGGCTGGTACAAATAGATTTCACGCCTGCCCTCGTCTTCGATCATCCACGAATCCACAAAGTGACGGGTGACTTGTCCGCGCGGCACGCCTTTGCGTTTCATCGCCAGTGAGGTGGCGCGCGCCTCAGGCATGTAGAAGAAATGGTTGTAATGCCCGAAACCATCGTAGGTTGTGTTTTTGTTCAAGGGATCTTTCACACGCTTTTTTGTGCGTGGATCGTAAAAGGAATATTCGAGATAGGCAGCAGGGTCGAGTTCGGTGGAGTATGCCCACAGTTCGGGTGCGACTCGCTTCATCTTTTGCGGGATATCCTCCCAAAAGTGGATGTCGTCAACAAGCCGCGGTGCGGACTTCCCCTTCCACACAAAGGTGACTCGATTCCCCTGGATGACGGGATTCCCATTTTTGATCGCGAGGTCGAGAAGGTTGGGGTTCATAATCCCCATTGTACCTAATATTAAAAAGAGACAGTCACCTTCAAGGTGACTGTCTCTTTAACTTCTACTGAAACGTAATCGGTTCCACGCGCCAGGCTTCTTCGTTCATCAGCTTGCGCAGGCGATCGAGCAGCTCGGGGCAGATGCGCGTGGTGTCGTTGGGGAAGTCGATCAGATGCCCCTTGCCGTTCTCAAAGATCTGGAAGCTGAACTTATCGCGGCCATGATACGAGATTAACGTACCGAACAATGTTTTGATGCGGCGCTTGTCGCGGTCTTTGTCGCCCGTCGGTCTGAGCATCACCGTGATCTGCTGCGGCGGATGTTCCTTATCCTTGTCCTCTTTTGCAAGCGGCATGTACATGGATTGAAGAACCGCTTCGCGATTGTCTTCAACCTGCTCCACCTCTTCGACTTTTGCCAACGCTTCCACAGCGCGAGTCACCAGCGGCGGAGTCACTTCTTCGTTTTTCTTGAACTTCGGTTCGGGCTTTGCAGCAACGGCGGCTTCATCGAATGACGGCTGCCATTCACTGTCCCAGCCATCGGGGAAGTTGTCAGGCGGCGGGGGCATATCGTTGTCCACATCGTAGATGGGGGATTCTTCAGCAACTTGCGGCTGTTGCTGCACGGGTCTCGGCGCAACTGGCCTGGAGGTTGGATTCTGCTTTTGAACAGGAGCCGTTATCGGTGCAGGCTGCGAAGCGTTTGGACGGCGGGGAGAGTCCGCTTCTGTGCGCGGGAGCAAAGGCTTGGGAGTTGAATCCTGTTTGGCGTATTGATCATCCGCCGGCACGGTCATATTGATCTCGGTCTTGATAGTATCCACCAAAATTTTTGGCGGCGGGTTGCTTTGATCAACCTTGCCTTCGACAATAATGATCTGCCCGATGATCATGCTTTCGCGGAATTTTTCCCAGGTCTTTGGGAAGAGCACCAGTTCGATATTTCCTTGAATGTCTTCGATGGTGACGAAGCCCATCGGCTTCCCTGTTTTAGTGGTGTATGGGCGCACCGCGTTGATGAGACCTGCCACGCGCACTTTTTCCTCGTGGCCGGCTTCAGACAATTGACCTGAAAAATAACTGACGAT
>JAEURE010000398.1 GCA_016789485.1 Anaerolineales bacterium
ATTGGAAACGCATCTACCAGCCGGGGCTTGGTCATTCAATCCAAACAGTGGACTCCGCTGTTGACAATGTATCACGCTGCAAAAACTAGGGGCAGTTGACCTTTTCTATCCGTGTGATATCCCCGGTGGTTTCGTATAAATCGGGGGATGTGTTCCCATCCTCTAAATATTCAGCAAGCAATGGCTTAATGGGGTAATAGGTGAATTGATAACAGGAAGCAAGCTCAATCTCGCTCCATACATCCTTCTTCAAATCGAAAACATACCTCTTCTGGCCGTCGCTTGTCTCAATAACATAGTCGGTGCAGAAATGGTTCTTGCACCATTTCCTTACTTCATTCTTTTCCAGCACCTGTACAAGGGTGGTTTTATCCCCGCCTTGATACTGGCGATATGAGCCATACATCAGGAGGAAACCCGAAAGCAAAATGAACAAACCCAACAATATATTTCCAAGCTTCTTCCAGATCGAGTCTTTCCGATTGAAAATTGTGAGTATGGGAAGACCCAATCCCAAAATAAACATAATCACCACACCGGCGATCGAACCAGAAAAAGCCTGCAAAGTGGTAGCCGAATAAAGCAAATTGTCCATAGAAAATCTCCAATAAAGTTATGTCACGCAGCCGGACCTCTTTAATTCCGCAACCTTTTCACTGGAATAATTTAACAGAGTAGCTAAAATCTCCTCGGTGTGCTCGCCGAACAAAGGCGGAGGGAGGCGGTACTCAACTGGCGTGGCACTCATCTTAAGCGGAGATCCGACCAAGGGCAACAACCCAATAGTAGAATGCTCCATCCGCACCAGCATCTCACGCTCCTTGACCGTTGGCATGGAAAAGACTTCCTCAAAGTTATTGATCCGCCCGCACGGAATTTCGGCTTCATCCAATTTTCGCAGCCAGTCAACAACTGAATCTGTCTTAAAAATAGAAGCCAACAAAGCAATGATCTCTTCACGGTTTTGCACACGCGCAGAGTTCGTAGCAAATTTTTCATTCGTCCCAAGCTCGGGCTTCCCAAGCAATTTACATAACCGCGCAAACTGATGATCATTTCCAACAGCAATCGCGAACCATCCATCATTCGCTTGAAAACTTTGGTACGGGACGATATTCGGGTGCGCATTGCCATGTCGTTTTGGAAGTTTGCCCGAGATCAAATAATTACTGGCAACATTTGCCAGCCAGCCCAATTGTGAATCAAATAAAGAAATATCGAGGTGTTGCCCCTCCCCCGTCAACGTGCGTGCCTGCAAAGCAGCGAGAATTGCAATAATCGCATTCTGTCCCGCGAACAGGTCCACAACTGCAACACCGGTTTTCATTGGCTCCCCATCGGGTTCACCTGTAATGCTCATCAAACCGCCCGAGGCTTGGATCATGAAATCATAGCCTGGCTTATCTTTCATTGAACCCGTCTGCCCAAAGCCAGTGATCGAGCAATAGATCAGTTTTGGGTTTAGCACGTGCAGAGTTTCAAAATCCAAACCGAATTTTTCCAACGTGCCAGGGCGGAAGTTTTCCACCAGCACATCGCTTTGCATGGCAAGTTCGCGCAAAATATTTTTACCTTCATCCGTTTTCAAGTTGATGACCATATCGCGTTTGTTGCGATTGACGCACAAATAATACGCACTCTCCCCTCCCGCGAACGGCGGTCCCCATCCGCGCGTTTCATCGCCTTCGGGCGGCTCCACTTTGATGACCTCCGCTCCCAAGTCGCCCAGAACCATCGTACAATATGGGCCAGCGAGTACGCGGCTTAAGTCCAACACACGAATTCCTTGTAAGGGCTGCATGGTTCTCCTATTCAAATGAAACGCGATTTATATTTTAGCAAACCACTCATCAACGCAGCGGGATCTCTTGGATTCGCGCCTGACATCCACAATGGACTTCCATTGGATTCGTTCGGCGCATTCGTTACAAATCCGATCTCTCTGCGCCCGCGCCTGCCCACTGCC
>JAEURE010000399.1 GCA_016789485.1 Anaerolineales bacterium
TACATGCAGCATGTCATTGTCCCAGCGCTCGTCGGGTGTACCGCTGACATACCAGTTCGAACCATTGTCCGCGAGGATGATCCCGTAGGTTTTCATGGCTTGCAAAATAACCTGCATTTCAGTTGGGAAACCTGAAATATCATAATCTGCGCTCAAACGGAAGCGCGCGCCAAATGGCGGGATTCCATCTTGCGGATCAGAAGTCTGATGGCGTGCGGGCCAGATGTATCCTGCGGTTTCTTCCGCAGTAAATCTTAGAGCGTGCTTGATCTCACCTGCTGCAACTTCATCATATCGAATCAGCCCGGGGACAATGGGTAATCCTGCCGCATCCGCAGATGTCCATTCATCAGGGCGCAGGTCATTCGAGTTCAAATCCCAGATCGCGCCTCCGCCGCCAGTTAATTGTCCATTTTCAAGAGCAGCGTCAAACACTTCGTACAAGATGCATGTTTCCGTATCCACAACCAAAATGTGATGATCGCTGTCGTGTTCACGTTGCGGGTTGTCGGGGATGGGATACGGCCCTGCATCAGATTCTTCTGGATAATAGAACTCGCCTTCATATTTCGTGACAGTTGATCCTGCTACGACATTAAATGGGATCCCGATCGGGCCGCCATCCCATTCACCTGAACCAAAGTCCATTTTTATATTTTCAGAAGAGCCAATGCTGTTCGTCCACGAAGCAGATTGTGGGTGGACGGGAAGCGAGTCCACGGGCGTGTTCCAGTAATTGTTTGCAGGGAACATTGGGCAATTCGCGATATTTGCTTCAGCTACAATCGGTTCCTGTTCAGATGGTTCAACGGCTTGGGTTGCTTCTTCGGTGGGGACAGGCGCGGTAGTAGGCACTCCTCTGTTGGGTGAAAAAAAATTACAGGCAAGGGTGGCAAGAAGTAGTACGGTAACAGATACTGCTAAATTTCTACTCATAAATACCTCTAATTTTGGTCTTGTTGTAAGACCTTCTGAAATGCTCGCAGCAACACGCCGCGGCCTTCGAACCCAGATTCGCCAAGGTCAGACATTGCCAGAATAATTTTTTCTCTACACCTACTAAGCAATCCGCCGACCAACCTTGCGAGGGATTCGGTTTCTTTTGTAACTTCATCGGTATCTGTCCACAAGCGGCCTTGCGAAGCTTCCCATTCGCGGGAAAGAACATACGGGTGGGTAAGCGGCTGCGAGAGACGTTCCACCCATCCACTGGAACCTGGGTCGATCCAGAATTGGACGGTGGCGGGGCGGTTCATCATCAGGAAGGTATAAGCGGGCGCGACCAGCACGGCGTCTTTATTTTCACTGCGCCATGATTCCAAATATTGCGCGGCGATGACGCCGTCTGCGAGCATGGTGAGATATTCTCGTCCGAGGTCAAAGTCTGCGCCGCTCATGTGAGCGAAGGAAGGCTCCATTGCATTGCGGAATTTTTTGATGGACTCGATCAGGCTGGAGGCAATGCGTACCGCGTCCATGTTTTCGTGGAAGCCGTACGCAGGCTGAGAGATCACCTCTCCGAATAATTTGCGCATGTAAAAGTCCAATGGCAGCGGGGCATCTTCGCGATAGTTCATCAACCACATGCGCAGATTGGTATATCGTTCACCGAGCGCATAGGTGATGCGCTCCTGCATTTCGGGTTTGATCTCGTCAAAAGTCGAGAGCCGAAGGTCTTTTTGACGATAGACAATATCGATCAGCAGCTGCGCACGCACGAGGTCTGTGTTCAGGGCGAACATGAATGCATGGGCAACGTCATATTTATTCGGATGCACATTCCAATGCGGGTGCGCCAGTGCGGAAAGTGTCAGCAAGGTTTGGCTGGCGGCCTCATCCCGCAGCGAGCGCGAAGGACGATTTGTCCGCCACGGAATTTTCTTTTCTTCCAAACGGTTTGTGATCGAGAAGCGCAACGCATCCGAAAGATAAGGCGCAAGCACAACGATTTCAGATGGAGCTAAG
>JAEURE010000039.1 GCA_016789485.1 Anaerolineales bacterium
AACACTATCGACCTTGCACGCTGCAAGGACAGGGATTCAACAAAAGCTGTCAAAAAGACAGCGGAAGCTATGGAAACCGGTAAACCATAATGGGAAAACCCCACGGTATTAATATATCGATTCGCCAGCACGATAGGCAGAGCGCCAAAAATCATTCCCAGGGAACCGAGCATAAGAGCTTCCGTCTTATGGAGATTTGGTTCAACATCATCGCCATGTACTTCATCTGATTGTTTCAAGGTGTAATCTGCAAAGATGACCAAAAGAAGTACAAAACTCATCAACAGTAGCCCAGTCACCATATCGCGGACACGCAGCACCTGAAAAAAGGCGGGGAATTGATTAAACCAGGCCAATACGCTTATATTCAACAAACTATTGTAAAGTTGAAAAAACCAGATGATGCCAGTTGCCAGCGGCCTTTCAAAAAACACCCCCAGTTGGGTACCAATATCCGTTGCCTTTCGTTCATTGTTAAAAAAGAATATCCGCCAAAAAATAATACCTACAGGGATGAGGACATTCCACGCCCACACTTTCAAGGTATGGAGAAATTGACTCCAGATCGTTCGGTGGGTATCACGGCTGACCAGCACATACACGCAAAGGAAGCGAAATACTTCCATGACGATAGCATAGTCTACAAGAGCAATATAGACCCAGCCCGTGAGAATTGCGCCAAGTAGATAAAGTGTCCTTGAGCTTCGACTCCCAGATTGAACTGCCTTAAGTGTGAATGCTATCGAAAACACCTGAAATGCCAGGCTGGCAATCATTGGTTGATATTCAATTGCGCTGATCCACCAAAAATAACCGGGATAAATCGCAAAGAGAAGGGCCGCAAAAAAATTAAATTTCCTCTCGTTTCGCCATAGAATATTGAATATCCAAAACGCCCCAACGGCAGCCAATGCGCGCCAGAGGAAGGCACCTATGTGGTATGGAAGTGGGTTTGGCCCGAATAAGGAAAAATACAATTCAAAAAAGTAACCGCGTGCGGGGCGGTCAATACGGAACATTTCATGAAAAATCTTCGCTCCCCCAACCATGCCGTCATAAATATAGTACCAGTCATCTGTAAAATAGATCAACTCGCCAATTTTTGGCAAAAAAACGACTGCAGGAATGATTAAGAGAAAAAAGATATCAAGGAATGGTTTTTTCTTCATAGATTACCATTTCCTCACCACGATCAAGGGATACTGGCCGTTCTCTCCAAAAAACTTCGGATATTTCTCTTCCATACGATACAACCAGCGCAAGATCGCCCTGCCACCAAACTTCTCGTGGATCAAAGTTCGCATGGTCAGCGTGCTAGCTGAACGCCAGGCCATGATCTCAAAGGGAATTTCACTCCCGATCTCACGCCGCAGCCAGCGCGCATTTGTCTTTTTGACAAAGGTGGCTTTCTTGTCGTGCGGCTGAGCACGCAGCGGTTTGCCGCGCAGCAAGCGGCGAGCACGATGCGAGAAGATGATCAATTTATCCAGCCAGCCCACCAGCGCGGGACTCGTCCAGCCATTAACAATGGCGGCGGTTCTCCCCTTCCCTAACACGCGAAATAATTCAAGGTAAGCGCGTTTGTGTTCATTAGAGGGAAGATGATGAATGGTGTGCATCGAAACTATGCCGTCGAAGACATTCTGCTTGAAAGGCAGGTTGGCAATATCACCCACCACAAAGAGCCCATGACCGCCAATTCGTTTGCGCGCCTCGCGCAAAGCCTGGATGGAAATATCAAAACAGACACGCTTGTCATATCCCTGCGAGTAGGTGAGATATTCATCATATTGCACGGGACCGGAGCCTGCATCCAGAAGGAAGCGACCGGTAGGTACAAGCCCACGGTTGACACGCAAACGCGTATCGTGGACATACTCTTTCACCACAGGGCGCAGGTCATCGTAACGGGCATTTTGATACAGCCCACCCTCCTCTTGCTGCCAGCCGATGTCGTCATAAAATTCGCGTACTTTTTGTTTGGTATCGTTGGTCATTTTTTATTCTCTCGAAATCCGTTGGTCTCAATATGACGGCGGAGGACATGCCGTCTACTCAACCATCGTATATTATTTCCAGGTAAATGGCTCTCCAACAAGAAAGCTAAACGTGTCTTTAAATTGGTCCAAACCTTCTGCGCTCAGCACCTTTTCCAAAGGCCAGACTTCAAGATCATCCCAGAAATTCATCAAACGCCAGGGGAAAGGGCGGGGGTATTCAAAGAAAAAACGGTAGGCATAATTCCAGGCAAACTCGATTTGTTTTTCAGATAGTCGCTGGGAAGGAATATCGTTCAAAACCTTCTCAAGTACCGAATAATATTCGTCCCATGTGTTGGGGTCAAGTGTGATGCCGCGCCCACGATAATGAGTCTGTCCGCAGGAAATGACGGGGCGTCCGTTCATCGCAGTTTCCAGGCCAACCGTGGTGGTATATGCCAAACCGACATCTGCGATCTCGATCAGATCATAGGTATTGATATTATCCAGCGCGCCAATGACATGGATGTGACTGGGAAGTTCGGCTAAAGCTTCACGCACCACCGTCCCCATGGACTTGGCTTGGGGAACAAGTTTTTCACCAGGATGAACACGGATAACCAACTGCACATCATTCCGTTTGGCGAAATATTGGACAGTCCTGGTAATCCACTCGGTCATTGAAGAGGCGAAAATATCGCGTCCCAGAGTCAGGCTGTCGCCAAGCACACTCGCAGCAAGCATAACAACGGGGCGGTCATCAAGGTTCAGCATCTTGCGAGTCTCTGTCGCGCCCTGCGAAGAGACATATTGCCAAAGTCGTTTGGACTTGCCCCACACGCGAGCGCCGCGGCGTGCATTTTCCAAATCCGCAACACGCTCGAACATTTCATCCGTGACGGGGAGCCCACAACGTGCATCGACAAGATAATCCGTCTCCTGCTGCATAATAGATGAGTTCTGTGCAAGCCAGATTTGTTCGCGCTGGTCGTTAAATTCGTAAGTCACGGCATCAATTCCCAAATAGCATGCCACGCGGAAGACAATTCCCATTTCGAGAATTAATCCATTTGGGATTAATACAACATCAGGCCTGTTGTTTTGCAAATATTCAAACGCGGCTTTGGCGGCGAATGTATTTCGCTCAATACGCAAATCATACAACGCACGGTCACCCGCGTCATTCATATCCACTTCTTCGCGCATCAGGGTGTATTGCGCGTCCCACAACGAGATCTCTTTTACGTCAGCCTGGAGTTTTTCTGGAAGAACAGAAACAGGCTTGAGGTCAAGAAGAGAGGCGTGTTCAATGAGGGGAGCCAATGTCGAAAGGGCATCCTTTGTATGGAGGATGCGTTGTCGTTGCGTAAAGTTATCCTTTTGCATGTGCCATTCGGAATAGGGCAATGTCAATAAAATGACTTTATGTCCGAGGCCAGCCAGCGCCAAACCAAGATAAGCGGATTGTTCAATCCAATAGTGAAGTGTGGCAAAGAATAAAACTTTTTTTCCAGGCGCTGCACTTTTTGCAATCGGCTCGACCACCGCGCGCGCCGCGGGCAGAGACTTTTGCAAACGATCCAAACTGAAATGATCTATACGCGCGCGATTCTTCGACCGAAGCATCCAATCGATTTCGGCGGTAAAGGGCAGGTCGCCCAAAATATTCCTGAGGGTGGATTTTGCAGACACTAATCCAACTTCTCGATTGTCCAGTTAAAACGCGGGCGAACGGGCCCAACGCGCGGCTCAGGCCAATGGGTGCCGGGCGCGCCGGAAATATCCACATTGAATGCGATCGCGTTTTCATCCATGAAGTAACGGCGCACGCCAAACGAACTTGCATTCACGCCAATCGTGTAGCGGCCTTCGTTGAAAATATCAGCAGGAATTTCAGCGCGGCTGATAAATCGCCCGGCCTGCCGTGAATCAAATTTTTCAAAAAGATTCGGCGCATCGGTATCGAATGATGTGAGCACATATTCACCGCGCATGGTGCTGAGATACATGCCCACGCGCAAGCCTGTAATGGGCGCATCCAATTGATATTCAAACTCAACTGTGACGGGCTCTGTGGAACGGACAGTATCCACGACCTTTTCGCTTCGATTCTTAATCTTCAGGCTGATTGGTCTAAACGGCGCACTCGCCGCTGGAACATCTTCCGCCTCCCAAACCCGCTCGCCTGCCTGCGCCTGTCCCGATGAAAGATAAAAGTCAACCGCTTCCTGTGTGGGGGCACGCATGAGCATTTGACCTTTGTTCAAAACAATGGCTTCCTGCGTAAGGCGCAAAATAGCAGACATGTTATGGCTGACGAACAAAACTGTGCGTCCCTGCTGCGCCACGTCGCCCATTTTGCCGAGGCACTTCTTCTGAAATTCGGCATCACCCACCGCAAGGACCTCATCCACAACGAGGATCTCAGGCTCAAGGTGTGCCGCAACTGCAAATGCCAAACGCAGGTACATACCTGACGAATAACGTTTGACAGGCGTATCAATATATTGAGTGACTTCGGAGAAGTCCACGATCTCGTCAAATTTAGAATCGATCTCGGAACGTTTCATGCCGAGGATCGCGCCGTTCATATAGATGTTTTCGCGGCCCGTGAGTTCGGGGTGAAAACCTGTGCCCACTTCGAGGAGCGAGCCAACTCGTCCTCGTACAGTGACAGTGCCAACTGTCGGCTCGGTAACGCGAGAGAGGATTTTCAGCAGCGTGCTTTTGCCTGCGCCGTTGCGCCCCACAATGCCGAGAACTCTGCCTTCTTCAAGGTCGAAGGAAACATCCTTCAACGCCCAGACATAATTTTGGTTCGTGCGGCGGTCAGATTTGCCGATCATCGCTTTCGCCAGACGAATGGGCGCAGAAACCGTGTCCACGATCACGTCACGGAGCATGTTATAGCGGAACTTCGATTCCGCTGCGCCGATCTTATATTGCTTGCCGATGTTTTTTACGCTAATTGCTGTTGTCATTAAATCGTATCCGCAAAGGTCTTTTCCATGCTGCGGAAATAGAAAAGGCCGGAAATGAAAATCAAGATTGAAATTCCAACGGAAACCCACAAAGTGATGTCCGGTCCATTGCCTGTGCCAAGCAATGCCCAACGAAACCCATTGACCACACCCGCCATCGGGTTAAGGGAATACAGGACTTGCCATTTTTCAGAGATCACAGAGGCAGAATATGCCACGGGTGTGGCGAACAGCCAAAACTGAGTCAGAAACGGAAGAGCCTGGTTTACATCGCGATATTGAACGTTGATCGCTGAAAGCCAGAGCGCGACACCAAGCGCTGTCACGATGGCAAGCAGGAGAAAAAGAGGCAGAGTCCAAATCAAATTCCACGCAGGGGTTACTTGATAATAGAACATCAAGATCACCAGGATGACAAAAGCAATCGCAAAATCGACCAGCCCTGAGAAGACCGAAGACATGGGCAGGATCAAACGCGGAAAGTAAATTTTCGTCACCATGTTGTTGTGCGCTACAAGCGAGCGGCTGCCCTGATTAAGGGCGACGACAAACAATCCCCACGGCAGCAACGCCGTGAATGAAAAGACGGGATAGGGAATTCCTTCTGTAGGAAGTTTTGCCACACGATCAAAAAGAAAAGTGAAAACCAGCATGGTCATGACAGGTTGAATGACCGCCCATGCCATACCCAACAGGGTCTGCTTGTATTTCACTTTCACATCGCGCCAGACCATGAAGAAAATCAATTCACGGTACACCCACAGGTCGCGCAGGTTTAATGCGGCCAGTCCCTTGGAAGGTTTGATGTAAACAGTATGAGGTTCGTGTTTTGTCAATTCAGTCATTTTATTTAATTTTGTCCCGATTGGCTTTGAACCATTCAATCGTGCGTTTCATGCCTTCTTCAAAGGAGACTTGCGCACTCCAACCGAAGAGTTCTTTCGCGCGGGAAACATCCAATCCGCGGCGGGGCTGTCCGTTTGGTTTATCCGTCTGCCAGGCAAGCTTGCCTTCAAAGCCGGTCATCTTCACGATCATTTCGCTCAGGTCTTTGATGGAGATTTCGTAGCCAGAACCAAGGTTGACGGGTAAATCGCCATTATATTTTTCGGCGGCAGTGACGATGCCATCTGCGGCATCTTCCACATACAGGAATTCGCGCGTAGGAGAGCCGTCGCCCCAGACCTGTAATTCCTTGTCGCCGCGTTCGCCCGCTTCCACAGCCTTGCGGATCAGCGCAGGAATGACATGCGAGGTCGCCAAATTGAAATTGTCACGCGGACCATATAAATTCACAGGCAAAAGGAAAATGGAATTGAAGCCATATTGGGCGCGATACGCCTGCGACTGCACAAGCATCATCTTCTTGGCAAGACCATAGGGGGCATTGGTCTCTTCGGGATAGCCGATCCACAGGTCATCCTCTTTAAATGGGACTGGTGTGAATTTTGGATATGCGCAAACTGTGCCAATGGCGATAAACTTACCAATGCTGTTCTTATATCCCTGATGGATCATTTCAACGCCCATCATCAGGTTGTCATAGAAAAAGTCAGCAGGATGTTCGCGGTTCGCACCGATACCGCCCACATTTGCAGCGAGATGAATGACGATCACGTTCTTCGGGTCAACACCTTTGAGGTTGTCCGCGTATAAACGCTTGATGTCATTTGGGTCTACAAGGTTATAGTTCTCGATACGCGGGATGAAAATATCCGTTGCGCCGCGTTGCTTTAATTTCTCAGTGACGAACGAGCCGAGAAAGCCCGCGCCGCCGGTAACAATTACTTTTTTATTTTGCCAGAAGGGTGAAGAGTTGAAAGTAGAAGATTGAAGGTTGGAAGGTTCATTATTCGACATTATAGGTTACTCCATCTTCACGGACTCGCCGTGCATTGGGTTGAGATTCCAGATATTGGATAAAACGCGATAGTTGTTTACCGCAAATTTCTGCTGTTGAAAGCATTGCAGTGAATTCTTCTTCAGTAATGTAGCTCTGATCCCTGGCAATGACATAGTTTATTGCACAATAAATTGCGCGTTTCGATATCGGTCATCCGTTGGGTTGCGGATCAGGCCGGACTTCAACGCAAACAACACTTCGCGCACGCCGTCATCCACATTAAGAGTGGTATCAAATCCGAGCACGCGCTTGATTTTTTCAAATGACGCGGTGATATCACGCATATCGCCGCCGAATGTCAAATCCTTATATTCCACAACCGTTTCAGGCATCCGTTTAAGGATAAAGTTTACGATATCGTTCTTCGAGTAATTTCCATTCTCGGCTCCCAAATTGAAAACCTGCCCGCGGACCTTGCCCTGCTCTGCTTCCAACCCCATAATCACGCCGCGCACCACGTCACGGATGTGGACGAAGGAGCGCGAATAGCCGCGCTGGTAAATGATCAATTCGCGTTTGGTGAATGCTTCGAGCACAAACTGATTGACGATCAAGTCAAAGCGGGTACGCGGAGAAATTCCATACAACGTGGCAAAGCGGAACAACAACGGCGCACAAGCCGCATCTTTTTGCGAGAGCAAATATTCTTCGCTTGCGATCTTTGTCTCGGCATATAGGGATTGCGGATTTAATGGAGATTCTTCAGTGACGGGTTTGCCGTCCTGGGATAAGCCATAGTTGCTGTACGTGGATGCGAAGACGAATCTTTCCACGCCCAAATCTGCTGCCTGCTCGAAGACCAGTTTCGTCGCTTCGACATTGTACTTCCAGGCTACGGGTCTCCCTACTGCCTGACAGGCCGGAAAGCCAACGATGCCCGCAAGATGAACCACAGAATCTGGTTTCTGCCACTCACGCCTGGCTGCGTCACGGATGGCGCGCGGTTCGGTCACATCAGATTTGATGAAGTGGAAGTTGGGATGACTCAGCAGCGGGACAATGCTCTCGCCGCCGAACAGGAGACTATCCAGGACGGTGACCCTGTAATTGGCGCGCAGCAGTTCCGAGGTCAGAATGGAACCGATGTAACCTGCACCGCCTGTGATCAATATATGCCGATTCGTCATTCCAAGCCTTCCAATCTGATCTTGTATCCATCCAAAATTAGAGCGGGTGCAGTTTTATCCGTCACAACGGAAATGCCCTGTTCGAGACAGGTGAGTTTGCAAATATCGGCCACATCGCCCGAGCCGACGATACGCACACGGTCAAAGCCCGCGTGGCGAATCTTGGTCACGTGATCTTTCACGCGCTGGCGGGTGCGGCGGTAGACGGAAAAGGAACGCTCGACGTAATCGACAGCGAGGCGGGCGCGCAAGGCAATGCCTTCGGGGGTGATGATGTAACGCAGCTTCTTGCGTTCGGCGCGTGAGACCTTGACCGCACCTTTGGCGATGAGCCGTTTTAAATGCCAATTGACCGTTCCAACCGCCACGCCCAATTGCGTGGCAAGCGTGGACTGGTTTACATCAGGATCGCTCTCGATCTGTTCGAGCAGGGAAAGTTCGCGGAGTTCGTCGTTTGTTGATTCCATAATTCAAAATTCAGTGACTGAATTATAACCCATTTGAGGCAGAGCGAGAGAAGGCATTTGGAAACAAAACTGCATGACCTGAAATAGTCATGCAGTTTTGGCATCGCTTGAAAAAGATAATTTGGCTACGGCGTGGGACTGACTGTTTCCGTAGGTGTTTCAGTCGAAAATTCGTTAAATGTCACTGCTGGTGAAGGCGTTTCGGTAGGCGCTGTTGGTAAAGGCGTAAGCGTTTCAATCAAAAATTCAGTTGGGACAGGAGAGAATGTAGGCGAGGGACTCTCGGTGGAAAGTGATTTTTGAATATAGGCAATCAAATCTTCAAGTACCCACTCATCCTTGACTGAAACTGCTTTACCATCTGTAATTTCATAAGGGGCGCTTGTTCCATAATAAGAGCCTGGATCAATCTTAGCAGTTGTACCTGTGTTATAGAATAAAAACAACAAATAAGTCTGATCAGTTTTATATTTTGGTTGGCCAGATACAATCATACTATCTTCTCCGACCTGTCCACCAAAAGTACGAATACGAACAATAGGGCTTTCAACATCGCCTTTTAAATATTGGGTAACTTGAAAATCCGAATCAGCAAATATGCGTAAACGCTGCTGCGAAACAAGTTCTATTGTTGCATTGCCCGGCAATTTTCCATTAGCAGTACTCCATCTACTGGGATGGATATTAAGAAAATCGCCCACAACAATCAAATCTGCTACTCCAATTAATTCGTCAAGGTTCATCTCGACTTCTGAAGCATAGGAAGTAATAGTAATCGCCTCTCTTTTATTGTTTTCAACAAAAAGACTGGTAAGCAGAAAGAATATCACGGCAAAAACAACTATGACTACAACATTTTTTTTGTTCATTTTATCCTCCAAACTACAATTCCTTCGATGTAAAGAAGCTTGTCGTCATTATGGGTATTGATAATTGGCACCATTTATATCCGCCTGTTCAAGGGTTATTTTCTTAGTTTCGCCATTGAGGGGGGGAATATAGTGATACATGGTTACGTCTGTGCAATTAGAATCATAAATATCTTCTAAATGGAGCCAATGCCCGAATTCGTGCGTCATAACATTTTCTATGTTTAAATTGTTGGACGCTGGGGGGAAATTCGGGGCATCAGTTTCGTCAAATGTAGTGGTAACGAGTGTAATTGGGGTAGTTGATGATGCATAAACATCAGTCATTGCATAATACAATGATGGCTCATCAATTGATCCCATTACAATAAAGTTTGCGCTCCCATACAGGCTAGATAACGAGAAATGACTCGGGGTAACATTGGTCCACACATCAGCCGCGTCAGCTATTGGAATCACCCATGATGATGGAATACTATCTGTATCTATGAAATAATAAGTAGTGTAATCGGGCCATGAGGCGCCACTATTCCAACAAGTTCCAACACCAGTCCTATTTGGCGTTGGAGTCACTGTGGGGCCAGAAGTTGCCGTGCTAGTGGAAGTCAGCGTGGGTGTAAAAGTTGCCGTGCTGGTAGGAGTCAACGTAGGCGTAAAGGTAGCTGTCGCAGTGGGTGTGACAGTCGCTGTTGGGGTATTTGTCAACGTAGGTGTTGGGGTTGATGTCTTTGTAGGCGTGTAAGTTATCGTCGGCGTGGGAGTCGGCGTGCCAATAAAAGCGTCCTCAAATATCTGGTATGTAAATGCCCCAGAATTATCTGCATAATATGAATCATTGGCATACATTTGCAGCGTTGTTTCCCCGGCCAGCCACAGAAAGGTATAGCTATGGGTTGGGTCAAACACAGTTTGCCCGTTTTGGGCAGCAAACGGGACACCATTAAAGCGGATCATCTGTTCATAACGGCAATAACAACCCGTTGGTGGCGCCGAGTCATTCCACTGCGCGTCAACCAATATCTTTCTGCTATATCGTACCACGCCTGAAATAACAATCCGATATTGCATCCCAGGCACAAGGTTGGATATTGTAACAATCCCCGGGCCTCCACTGATCTGGCTGGGCAAACTTCCGCTGCTTATAGGGGTTGGGGTTACAGTTGGGGTGACTGGTATGGGTGTAGTAGTAGGTGTTTGCGCCACTACGTCCTTTGTGTGAAATGCAAGATAAAATACAATCAATAATGTGCTGGCAAAAAATAATCGGAAGAAATTTTTGGGTGGGTTTGTTTTATTTCGCATCAATATCCCTCCTGTTTTAGTTTATTGAATTTTGTGATGACACTTGTATACTACCCCCCCCCATTTTATTTTGTCAATACGAATTCAGGTAAAGTTACTCCTTAAACCGCGCAGTCAGTGTAGAAACAAAATATTCAGGTAAAATCATCCCGCCATGAAAATAAACCCACCACTTGATGAAGCAGGCGTCGCCTATCAACACACCCGCATGACGCATTGGGATAAAGTTGCCCAAAAACGTGATCACTGGCGCGGACTCGGGCGCTGGTATCACCGCCGATTGAATGACATCTACAAATTTCTCGTCAACCCCAACCAGCGCATCCTGGAAATTGGCTGTGGCACGGGAAGTTTAATTTCGCACCTCAAACCGTCTCACGGCGTCGGCGTGGATTTTTCCCCCGAGATGATCGCGCGCGCCAAACAGCGCCACCCCGAGATCGAATATCACCAACTCGATGCACACGATCTCTCCAGCCTCGAGGGCACCTTCGATATCATCATTTTTTCAGACACCGTCAACGACCTGTGGGATGTCCAACGCGCGCTCGAAGGAGTCAAAAAATTCTGCACGCCGAAGACCCGTCTCATCCTGAATTTTTACAGCCATCTTTGGCAATTACCGCTTACCCTCGCGCAAAGCCTCAACCTCGCCGCGCCCATGCTCAGCCAAAACTGGCTCACCCCGGAAGACGTGGATAACATGCTGCGCCTGGCAGGCTTTGAAAGCATCCGCACCACAGCCGAAGTCCTCTGGCCCCTGCCTCTCGGCAGCTTTGGGGATCGGTACCTCGTCAAACTCTGGCCCTTCCGTGATTTCGCGCTGTCCAATTTTGTGATTGCACGTCCCATGCCCCAGCCGGTAAAAGAGGCGAGCGTTTCTGTCGTCGTCGCCGCCCGCAACGAAGCAGGAAATATCAAATCGATCTTTGAACGTCTGCCAAAGATGGGATCAAGAACCGAGCTGGTCTTCGTCGAAGGACATTCACGCGACAACACCTACGAAGCCATCGAAAAGGAAATGGCGCTTCATCCTTCAATCCCAAGCCTGCTCTTCCGTCAAGCGGGCATCGGCAAAGCTGACGCGATTCGACTCGGTTTTGAAAAAGCCACGGGTGATATCCTCATGATCCTGGATGCAGACCTTACCGTCCCGCCTGAAGATCTGCCGCGTTTCTACGAAGCCATTACCACAGGCAAAGGCGAGTTCATCAACGGCGTGCGCCTCGTCTACCCGATGGAAAAGGAAGCCATGCGCACGCTCAACTTCATCGGCAATAAATTATTCAGCATGGCCTTCTCGTGGATGCTCGGCCAGCCCGTCAAAGACACCCTCTGCGGCACCAAAGTGATGTGGAAAAAAGACTACGAAGAAATTGCAGCCAACCGCTCCTACTTTGGCGACTTCGATCCCTTCGGCGATTTCGACCTGATCTTCGGCGCCGCCAAATTGAACCTCAAGATCATCGATCTCCCCATCCGCTACCGCGAGCGTACCTACGGCACGACCAACATCTCCCGCTGGAAGCATGGCTTCCTCTTGTTAAGGATGGTTGCGTTCGCAGCAAGAAGAATCAAATTTGTATAAGGAAATTCCATGCTCACAAAATTAAAGTTGCTTCCCGCCGAAAAATATAAAGGCGTCAACCAGTACGACCCGATCAAATATTATTACTGGCCCATCTTCGGGAAAATGTATCGTCAGCGGGTGGAATTGGCGCTGAGCGAGTGCACTGGCGGCGAACGCATCCTAGAAGTTGGGTTCGGGACCGGGCTTGCCTTCCCCAACCTGCATGATACCTATAAGGAAATTCACGGCATTGACCTGACCGCCGACATTGATGCCGTCAAATCCGTGTTTGAGCCGATGGGTATTCCGCTCTTTCTAAAAAAAGGGGACGTGTTGAACATGCCCCATTATGAAGATAATTTCTTCGATACGGTGTTGATGGTCAGCATATTGGAACACCTAAAGCCGCTTGAGCTGGAACAGGCTCTCGCGGAGGTGAAGCGGGTTCTCAAGCCGGGCGGGCAAATGGTATACGGAACCCCCGTCGAAAAACCGTTCATGGTCTTCATGTTCAAAATGCTGGGTCACGATATTCGCGATGAGCATTTTTCCACGGAAAAGGAAATCGCCGCGGCCGCGCACAAGGTTTTTTCAAAGGGAAAAGTTATCGAAATGAAAAGCACGCCGCCTATCGCAGGCACAGTCTACACCGTTGGGAATTTCATCAAATAAAAAATGGTCACCATTGCGGTGACCATTTTTTACCGAACTCTCTCGTAAATCCATATTTCAGGGTTAACTGCTGAAATGGATACCTGCGGCAAATAGGGCGGCAAGGTATAGGTGAACTTCTTGAGCAAGCGGAACGTGGAAATTTCACCTGCCAGTAGTTTTTTAAAGAAATTGCATTCCACGGGATTGGTGTCGCAGATCGATTCAGTATAGAACCTGTCATAGGTCAATGTATCTATAACCAAATAATCCGTATCGCGCTCCAACAATCCCTGCTCGCCTTGGTTATATTCATATCTCCCGCCAGTGGGAACCACATCCGTTGGGTATTTCACAAAATAGATCGGATAATTGTGCGCCCGCTCAAACTGTCTTTTGTTGATCAAAGGCGGATACAAGGTATATTCCATGCTCTTCTGGTATCCACGCATGGTCGCAATATACTCGCTGGCAGGGATGCGGGCATCGTTCTCGAACAATAGTGCAATGCTCGTCAGGCGAAGGAGGGAATAACTAATTCCAACGACAAACAGCAAAACCACAGCGGGCTTAACAAAATTCATGCCTTCGCGTCTTGCTAGTTGGATAACCTCATCCACAAACAATGCGCCGAGGATCGCCAGAAATGGCACAAAAGGAATGAAGTATCGTCCAATGTAATTTATAGATATCAAAAAGGGCAGGTCGAAGATCAACACGGCTCCCAGCAAAACCGCCACACCCTGCGCCTGGTTATTTTCAAATCTCCCCCTGCCCATCCTCCACAGCAGCAATCGCATTACAAACCAGAGAAATGCAAGGATGAAAACATAATATGCAAAGATGCCAACAGCGCTTTTAAACACAGCCCATTGACCGAACAACCCGATCTGCGTGCCTGAGTTAAACCCATACTGCGGGTAATTCCGCAAGGCGGGAATCACATTCGAGAAATAATAGACAGGGGAAAATAATGCCTTCGGAGTGCCAATCCCATACCCTAAGAAAGAGATCATGCCGCCCAGAAAAAGTACCCCGAACATCGAAAGCCAGCGGCTTCGGGCCTGCGCCCAATTCATAACTACATACACCACTACCGGCAAAAGGATCAGACTTCCACCTGTATATTTACTGGAAGCGGCTAACCCTACCGAAAAGAAGGAAGAATACAACCAGCGTACGGAACCAGTCTTTTGATACTTGATGATAAAGAATACAGAAAGAAGGGAAAATAACTGCAAATACAAGTCATTATGGGCAAAACGTCCATTCGCTGCTGCGACACCGCTTGCAATATATAACAATC
>JAEURE010000003.1 GCA_016789485.1 Anaerolineales bacterium
TCGAAATAGTCATCGCGTAGATCAACTTCATCATTTAGGAGAACCATGCTCCTCAAAAATTTTCGTCCACAGTCCAAACTAGTCACCAAAACCACATTGGTGAACAAACCCAAATTCCCTGTGATCGACGCGCACGACCATCTGGGTGAACCCTTCGGCGGCGGCTGGGATAAGAAACCGTTGAGCGAATTACTCGACCTTCTTGATGAAGCAGGCGTGACTCACTATGTTGACCTCGATGGCGGCTGGGGCGAAGACATTCTCGATGCCCATCTCAAACATTTCAAAGAAGGCGCACCTGAACGATTCCAAGTCTTCGGCGGCGTGGATTGGAACAAATGGCAGGAGTTGGGGAATCAATTCCCAGAGTGGGCGGCGAAGCGTTTGATCGCACAGAAAGAGCGTGGTGCACAAGGACTCAAAATTTGGAAGCCACTCGGGTTACACGTCAAAGACCATCAAGGCAAATTGGTAGATGTAGACGATATACGCCTCTCCCCCATTTGGGAAACTGCGGGGGAACTCGGCTTTCCTGTTCTCATTCATGTCGCTGACCCTGTTGCGTTTTTTGACCCCATCGATGAAACCAACGAACGCTGGGAAGAGATCGGTGAACACCCCGATTGGGCATTTACCAGCCCGCCTTTCCCGCCATTCATGCACATCATGAATTGTTTCAAGAACTTGGTCACTCGCCACTCATCAACTACATTCATTGGTGCACAGGTGGGCTGTTACGGAGAGAATTTGGGCTGGGTCGGGCAAATGCTCGACGATTGTCCGAACTACTACATTGATATCTCTGCTCGCTTCGGCGAGATCGGACGCCAACCTTATACCTCTCGCCGTTTCTTTATTCAATATCAAGACCGTATTCTTTATGGCTCGGATATGAGTCCCGACCTTGATGCCTATCGTCTCAGTTACCGCCTGCTCGAAACAGATGACGAGTATTTCAATTACAACACCAGCGAAGTCCCTGGGCAGGGACGCTTCTATGCCTATGGCTTGCACCTGCCTGATGATGTGCTGAAAAAAATCTACCGCGAAAATGCGATGAAAGTTTTGAAATTCAAATAAATATGGAAACCTACCACACCTACAACGAAATCAAGAATCAGACTCAAGCCTGGGCACAGGCATTGGATGTCGTGCGCGCTTCAGACTCACCCAAAGCGGGTGACTACGACCAGGTGCTTTTTACTGGCTGTGGCTCCACTTACTACTTGTCAATCTCTGCAGCGGCGATGTACCAAGAGCTGACAGGGCATGCCGCACGCGCCGTCCCTGGTGGAGAGCTGCTGCTGAATTCGCAAACGGTAATAACCGATCAAAAGATCTTGCTGGTTGCCATTAGCCGTTCTGGGACGACGACCGAAACCGTGAAGGCAGTTGAGAAGTTCAAAGCCGAAAAGCGCGGGGATGTGGTCGTCATCAGCAATTATGACGAAGTCCTTTCACGCATGGCGGATTTTAATTACGTGATCGATAAGGGACAGGAAGAATCCGTTGCGCAGACTCGGTCATTTGCTTCAATGTATGTCGCAGTCACTGCCTTGTGCGCAAAAATGGCAGGACGTGATGGTTTGCTTTCATCGATGAGTGGTCTGCCCAAAGTGGGCGAAGTTTTGATTGCTAAGTATGAGGCCTATGCAAAAGTAGTCGGTGAAAACCTGAACTTCGATCGTTTTTATTTTCTCGGTTCAGGCATTCGCTATGGACTCGCCTGTGAAGTAAATCTCAAAATGAAAGAGATGACACTCACCCACAGCGAGCCCTTCCACTTTATGGAATTTCGCCACGGTCCCATGAGCATGGTTGGAGCATCCACCGTCGTTTGTGGTCTGTTGTCCACGGTCAATCGTCAGCACGAAGCGAAAGTGCTGTCAGAGATGAAAATGCTTGGAGGAACTGTGGCAGCCATCGGTGAGTCTGAAACGGATGTTAGTTTTGAGTCCAATATTCCTGAGAGTGTCTATGGCGTTTTATATCTGCCTGTTTTGCAGTTGATGGCGTTCTATCGTTCGTTAGCTAAAGGTTTGAATCCCGACCACCCGTCCAATTTGACGGCAGTCGTGAAGCTGGATCTCTAAAATGAATTGGTACTTCAAAGGAGGTTGCTCTAACCATTTATAAATTTCCATTGCCATTTAAGTATGGCGAGTGGCGGGGTGCGCCCAACCCGATAGCTGTGTTCCCTGTCTGGCACGCGCGTGAGCGTGGTGTCGCGGCTATCACAACCAAATGGAGAAGAAGATGAGAAAGATGTTTTTCGTTCTTGTTCTGGCAAGCCTGCTATTAGCTGCATGTGGCGGCGGTGCGACTGAAGCACCCGCTGCGGCTGACGAAAAGGTTGAAATCCGTGTGTGGGGGCATCAGGCGCCTGCGTTCAATGAAGCCAACCAGAAGATGTTCGATGACTTCATGGCGGCGAACCCGAATGTGACCATCAAATACGAGACCTTCCCGTGGGATGTGTTCATTCAAACGATCCAGACTTCGCTCCCCGCTGGTAATACCGCCGATGTGATCTTGATCCCTGGCGGCTATACCTGCCGTTACGCCTCAGGCGGACAGTTGCTCGAAGTGCCCGCCGATGTGATGACCGTGGATGCCGCAAAGGGAATTTTCTTCGATGCGCCGCTCGGCGGACAGACCTGTGATGGCAAGTTGTATGGCTTCCCCGCTGAATACAATCTCGAATATGGTGGCGCGTATGTGAACCCTGCCTTGTTTGAAGCGGCTGGCGTTACCTACCCACCTGCGTGGGAGAACTGGGATGCGGTTTTGGCCGATGCAAAGAAGATGACCGTGCTTGGTTCCGATGGCGTGATGACCACAGCGGGCATGCACTACACCAACAGCGATCAGTTGTTCACGTATTTCCTGGCTGGCATTTTGGAGCAGGGCGGAAGTTATTTCGCTGAAGATGGCAAGCATTTCAATTTCAATTCCCCCGAAGCTGTGGCAACCATCCAAAAGTTAATGGATATGGCACAGACCGATGGCGTGGTTGACCCGATCATCTTCAATGCGGAGAGTGAATGGGTCGGCGATTCGTTCGCGCAGGGACACAACGCCATTGGCGTGCTCGGCTCGTGGTACGCGGGCGATGCAAAAATTGGTTACCCTGACCTGGTCTTCGATTACGTTGCTCTGCCGCCAATGATGGGCACGGAACACAAGTTCGTCTCTGTAGGCGGATGGGGCTATGTGGTGGGTAAGAGCACGCAACATCCCGACATTGCCTGGAAACTTGCCGCCTTCCTCGGCGCGGATCAGGCAAATGTATTGTTCTTCAACTCCAAATCTGCGACCATCCCTGCCATGAAGTCTGTGGCAGCCGATGCGAAGTATGTGGAAGCTGTTCCGTTCGCGAGTGCAGTCCTGCCGATTCTGGATGCGGGCGCGTATCAGGGCAACCTGACCGATCCCGATCAACTCGCCTATGAGATCGTCTACCCGACCATCCTCGATGCGGTTCAAGGCAACCAGACTGCTGAAGAAGCCGCGAATAGCATTCATGACGCCGCCAACGCTATGGTGGATTCGGCGCAATAGATAAATGAACGAATTTGTAGGGGCGGGTTGACCCTGCCCCTACATTTATTATTCCGTATTCATCCCTCATCCGTTCAAGGAATGTCAATGGAAACCACGCCCATCTTTAAAAAAGAGATTGCCAGTGACAGCGGCAAATTGATGGCAAAACAAAGACGTTTTGCCTACACAAGCCTTGTGCCCATTCTGCTTTACATGGGGTTGTTCACTTTATTTCCCATTGCCTGGGCAGTGGTGATGAGTTTTTTCAGCTACACTCCCATCCGCGAAGGGAGTGGCTTTCTCGGCTTGGGCGGAGCCAATCCATTCATTGGCATCGATAATTACATTGAACTCTTCACAGAAAATACAAAACCCGCCGAAGTTTTTCGCCTCGCATTAAAAAATACGTTCATCTTCACTGCACTCGTTCTGCCTCTCAACCTCCTCATTACATTACCCCTTGCTGTCATCCTTGAATCCATCGGCGAACGATTCAAGACCTTATTCCGCGCCATTTATTTTCTGCCGACTATTTCCTCTTCTGTTGCGCTTGTTATCATCTGGTCGTATGTGTACGCGCCAGGTTGGGGCCTGCTCAGCCTGATGTTCAAAGCGATTGGACTCGTCCCACCGAAATCGTGGCTGCAAGACCCAAGCCTCGTTTATTTCGGTGTTCCGCTGGCAATGATCTGCGTGGTCATTGCGCACGTCTGGCAGGATTTTGGCTACAACCTGGTTATTTTCGTCGCCGCTTTGCAATCGATCCCGAAGACTCTGCGCGAAGCCGCCCGCGTGGATGGCGCCAACGCCTGGCAGGAATTCTGGCTCGTGGTCGTCCCGCTTCTCAGCCGGACTGTGTTACTGACCAGCGTTCTGACGGTGATCTCTTCGCTGCAAGTGTTTGTCATCTTCCAACTCCTCACCCGTGGCGGACCGCAAAACCAAACCCAAACTATGTTGCTATCCATTTACGAGAACGCCTTCCGTTTCGCGAACAACCTCGGTCTGTCTTCCGCCATGTCGATGATCCTGTTCATCATCATCTTGATCCTGACTGTTACCCAATTCCGCATTCTGCGCACCGAATGGGAGTACTAAGATGACAACTTCATCAAATAAAAAACCTTCCATTGGTTTTGTGCTCGGCAAATCGGGCGCATATGCCATCCTTATTCTTGGGCTGGTCGGCACATTGTTACCTTTCTTCTACATCATTGTCTCCTCATTAAAGACCACAGAGGAGTTACGCCAGACCCCACCCGATTTCTTTCCCAAAAATCCTAGCTTTGAACATTACACCGCCATCCTCACCGATGAAAAAATCCCGCTGACCCAAAATCTTTTCAACAGCATTTTTGTCTCACTGACGCGTGTCATCATCACACTCTTCACCAGTTCGTATGCAGGCTACATCTTTGCCAAGTATCACTTCAAAGGAAAAAACCTTGCCTTTGGGGTCATCCTGATTCAGATCATGATACCATTTCAAGTGGTCATGATCCCCAACTACCTGCTCGTCGTCAAACTCGGTCTGATCGACTCGCTCTGGGCGCTCATCATCCCCGCCTTCATCGACGCTTACGGCATCTTCATGATGAAACAATTCATCGAAGGCATGCCCTCCGAACTGATGGACGCCGCCCGCATCGACGGCGCATCCGAGTTCGGCATTTACAGCCGCATTATCCTCCCGCAAATGGGACCACCCCTCGCCTCTCTCGGCATCTTCACCTTCATGTCCACCTGGAACGATTATCTCTGGCCCCTCATTGTCCTCACATCACCGGAGAAAAGAACCATTCCACTTTTGGTCGTCTGGTTCCAAACCGCACACGTCTCCAACCAGGGACTCATCCTCGCTGCCTCCATCCTGACCCTCCTGCCCATCTTCGTCGTCTACATCTTCCTGCAACGCTGGATCGTCGACCAAGCAACATCATCCGCATTCAAATAAACCATGAGACACTCCACTTTCCACTTTCTATTCTCCATCCTTCTTCCTTCTTTCCTCGTTGGATGTGTACCCGCCGCCGCCTCCCCTGAGCCTGCTCCCGTGCCCCATACCTACACCTATTCTGAAGCATCCATCCTCAACCCCGAGCGCGGATTCTTCACCCCCTACGAACTCCCCAGCCCGGCAGGATTCAGCTCCGTGCGCATCACAGGCAATACGCTCGTCCACTTAAACATCTACCTGAATGACTACCGCGAATCAGACCTCCCTGAGGAATTGCTGAACGGGCTACAGACCAACTTCGACGATATCAAAGAGGCGGGAGTCAAAGCCATCATCCGCTTTGCTTATAATCAGGGGCCCTATCCCGACACCGAACCCGACGCAAGCAAATCCCAAATCCTGAGGCATATCGAACAGCTGACGCCACTCCTGCAAGCGAACGAAGATGTTATTGGCTGGGTCGAAGCGGGTTTCATCGGCGCGTGGGGCGAGTGGCACACCTCTACGAACGACTTGGACAACATCACTGACAAGCAGGAAATTCTAAACGCCATCCTTGTCGCCATTCCAGATCGTTATGTTCAAGTCCGTTATCCCGCCAACATCATCGAGATGTATCCAAATCCTGAAGATGCAGTGACTGCGAGAGTTGGGCATCACAACGATTGTTTTCTTTCGAGCGAAACGGACGTAGGCACGTACGAACGAGACGGTGAGAATACCATTGAACGCGATCAGGCCTATCTCGCCGAGCTGACTCGCTTTACCCCAATGAGCGGCGAAACCTGTGCTCCTTTCCCTCCGCGCTCGGAATGTACAAATGCCATCCAGGAAATGGAATTGTTGCATTTCTCCGCCATCAACGAGGCGTATCACAAAGGCATCATCCGTTCGTGGGAAGACGGCGGCTGTTTACAAGAGATCAGTGATCGTATGGGATACCGCCTCGCATTGACCTCCGCCGATTTCAATGAACAAATACGCCCAGGCGGTGTATTGAATCTCACCGTCAATTTGCAAAACACAGGCTTTGCTTCCATCATCAACGAAAGACCCTTGTACGTGGTGCTTTTCGATGGCTCCACGCGCTTCGAAGTCCAGCTAACAATAAACCCACGCACCTGGGAACCTGGGATCACGACATTCACCGCAAAACTTCACATCCCATCCAACGCTGAGGAAGTCGAATACCAACTTGCCCTTTGGCTTCCTGATAAATACGAATCTCTGCGCAACAATCCACTCTATGCGATTCAATTTGCCAACGAAGGCCTCTGGGACGAAGTGACAGGACTCAACGTGTTGGGAAATGTATCGATAACAGAATCAGCTGGCGGTGAGTCTGAACGCGGACAGGATTTCACGGTCCTTTCAGCAGAATCCAGCACATCAAAATGACAGGCCTTCGAGTCCGTTTTATTCGTCACCAGGAAATATCACCAGAGCTTCGAATCGAAATTGAAGAACTGGATCATCTGGCATTTGCAGGAGACGGCATTGATAACGACCCTGAATTCGCAAATATTCGATGGGCAACCCCTGATTGGATGGCGCTCGGCTTTCTACATGAAGAATTGGTTACGCAATTGTGCATGCCCAAACGCGAGATCATGGTCGGTGTTGAAAAAATTTGGGTGGCAGGGATCGGCGGCATGGCGACACATCCAAAGCACCATCACAAGGGATATGGCTCGGCGTTGCTGGCAGCAACTGAACCTTTTATACGAGATGAGATTCAAGTCCCATTCGGGTTGCTGATCTGCGCAAATACAACCCGGCCATTTTATGAACGAGCCCGCTGGCAGCATGCAGCCAATATGCTTTACTATCGTCAAGATGACCAACGCAGGGAACTGCATACAAGCGTAATGACCTTGCAATTACAAAATCAAACATGGCCCGCAGGTAAGATCGACCTATGTGGAGCACCATGGTAATAACCATCCGACTAATTGACCAGGAGACAACATGACCAAGATCACTTTCATCGGCGCAGGCAGCCTCGGCTTTACAGGCGAACTCGTGCGCGACATTCTCACCTTCCCTCTTTTGGAAGATGCCACCATCTCATTAATGGACATTCACCCAGAACGACTCGAATGGGCGAAAAAGGGAGTCAAAAAATTGATCGCAGCTGGCAACCGTCCCGCCAAAGTGGAAGCGACGCTTGACCGAGCCGAAGCGCTCAAAGGCGCAGATGTTGTTCTCACTACGATCCTTGCAGGCTCCACCGAAGTTTGGCGGCATGATATTGAGATTCCTAAAAAATATGGCATCGATATCAACGTCGGCGATACGCGCGGGCCTAGCGGCATCTTCCGTTTCCTGCGCACTATCAATCCCATGCTGGATATTGTTCGTGACATGGAAAAATATTGCCCAAATGCCGTTTTACTCAATTACACGAACCCGATGGCAATGTTGTGCGCATCCCTGCAGCGGCAGACATTTATTCCTGTCACTGGCTTATGTCATTCCGTACAAGGCACAGCCATGATGCTCGCCGAATGGATCGGCGCACCGTTCAACGAAATTGATTATGTCTGCGCTGGCATCAATCATCAGGCTTGGTATCTCGAATACAAATGGAATGGCAAGGATGCCTATCCGCTCCTTCACAAAGCCATCACCGAGCGACCTGAAATTTACAACGCCGAACAGGTCCGCAATGAGATGTATCTCGCCATCGGAAAATACGTCACCGAATCCAGCGGACACAACTCCGAATACAACGCATGGTTCCGCAAACGCCCTGACCTCATTGAAAAATATTGCACCACAGGCACGAATTGGAATCCAGGCGAATACGCTTACATCCTCAAAGAGTATCAACATAATGAAGCCACCTGGAAGGATCAGGTTAAGGAACGCCTCGCTGAAACATTAACCGACGAAGACCTCCAGCGCGGACATGAATATGCCGCCTACATCATCAATGCCCTCAAAGGCGGCGAGATGTTCAAATTCAACGGCAACGTCCGCAACACCAACCTCATAACCAATCTTCCGCAAGGTGCCTGCGTTGAAGTCCCCGTTGTTGTGGACAAGGCTGGCATTCATCCCATTCATGTCGGCACACTGCCTGCTGAAACCGCCCTGCTGACGCAACTCTCCAGCGGCATCGAAGAGATGGCGATCACCGGTTCCATCGAAGGCGACCCCACCATGATCTATCGCGCCATCGCACATGATCCGCTCACCTCGGCGGTTCTATCCCTCGCGGAAATTCGTCAGATGACAAACGAACTCTTCGCGCAGCACAAAGACTATCTGCCGCAATTCAAACATCATGTGGTTTAAGCAGACTATCCCCCTCTTTCTTCTCTTTCTTGTTGGATGTAGTTCCGCCTCCGACTCACCCGAGCCTGCTCCTGTTTCAACGAAAGAATCCAACCTTATGCCTTCTTCTGACTCCCAGCCCAACGATTGGTGGCAGCCAAAACCTGGACTCACCTGGCAATGGCAGATCGGCAATGATGACATCGACACCTCCATCGAAGCCGATGTCTACGACATTGACCTCTATGTTGACCAGGCTATCATCGACGAACTCCACGTCAAAGGACGCAAGGTCATTTGTTATATCAGCGTTGGCTCATGGGAAGACTGGCGGCCAGACAAAGACCAATTCCCCGCGGAAGTTCTAGGCAAGGATTACGACGGCTGGCCAGGAGAAAAATGGCTCGACATCCGCCGCATTGACTTGCTCGCACCCATCATGCTCGCCCGCCTCGACCTGTGTAAAGCTAAAGGCTTTGACGCCATTGAGCCAGATAACATGGAAATCTACACGAATGACACAGGCTTCCCACTCACCTACGAAGACCAGTTGAAGTTCGCCCTCTGGCTCGCTGACGAAGCCCACAAACGCGGACTCGCCATCGGCCAGAAGAACGCCTCAGACCAGGTCTCACAACTCGTGGATGTTTATGATTTTGCCATAACTGAGGATTACTTCTATTACAACGAAGCCGAATCCATGCTGCCATATATTCAAGCAGGCAAACCCGTCTTCGCCGCCGAATACACCGACCTGCCCGGTGATTTCGACGCCTTCTGCCAACGCTCGAAACAACTCAACTTCAGCACCATCCTCAAACAACGTGACTTGGATGCCTGGCTCAAAACATGTGAGTAGGTCACGCTTGAAGCATGACCTACATGGAACCAAAAAATGAAACCTATCTCAATCGGCAAACTACGCGGACTACAACAAATATCCTCCCAACGCGGCACATTCACGGCGCTTGCATTGGATCATCGCCAAAATCTACGGAAAGCCAACCCGGCCTTCGTCAACAATGAAGAACTCTCCCGTTTTAAGATTGATGTGACCGCCACGCTGTCTTCAAGATCAACCGCTGTACTGCTTGACCCTGAAGTCTCTGCGGCGCAAGCCATCGCACAACGCGCCATTCCAAACAATGTCGGTTTGGTGGTGGCTGTAGAGTCCACGGGCTATGCAGGCGATGCCACAGCCCGTCAGGCACAGATCATCCCAGGGTGGTCTGTTGAAAAGGCAAAACGCATGGGCGCAAGCGCCATCAAATTGTTGGTCTATTACCATCCCGACTCACCTACCGCATCCGAAATCGAATCCTTTACCAAAATTATTGCTAATGAATGCGCCAAGCATGATCTCGTGCTTATGCTTGAACCGCTGTCTTATTCACTCGATGAAAACAAAAAACTTTCCTCCGAAGAAAAAAGGTATGTGGTGGTCGAAAGTGCAAAACGCCTGACGCCTCTGGGCGCGGACATTCTCAAAGCGGAGTTTCCGCTTGATACTTCGACTACGCTCAGCACAAGAGACCAAACGATATGGAAAGAAGCGTGTGAGGAAATTTCATCCGCATCCATTACGCCGTGGATTCTATTATCCGCCGCAGTTGATTACGAAACCTTTGTACAGCAGGTTGTAGTTGCATGCAATGCGGGCGCCAGCGGCATTGCGGTCGGTCGTGCCGTTTGGAAGGAAGCCGTCACCTTGAGCGGTGGTGAGCGCATCCAATTCCTGCGCACCATCGGGCGTCAGCGCATTTCACGCCTCACCTCGTTGTGCCATGCGCTTGCAAAACCCTACACCGATTTCTACACAGCCGACACGCCATTTGATTGGTACAAGAACTATTAACATGTTCGACATTCTTGTTGCCGGTGAGATCAACCCTGATTTAATTCTTTCGGGCAATGTCATTCCTGAATTTGGGCAGGCCGAAAAACTTGTGGACAGCGCAACGCTTGCCATCGGCTCATCGTCTGCAATTTTTGCGTGCGGCGCGGCGCGACTTGGTCTGCACGTTGCATTTATCGGCGTGTGCGGCGATGATGTCTTCGGGCGCTTCATGCTCGACGAGATGTCGAAACGAAATGTGGATGTCAGCAATGTCATCGTTCGCTCCGATCAGCAAACCGGGCTCAGTGTGATTCTCAATCAGGATGCCGACCGCGCGATTCTGACTCACCCCGGCCTGATCGCCGCGCTGCAAGCAGCAGACGTCTCTGACAATTTATTGCGCCAGTCGCGCCACTTGCATGTGGCGAGTTATTTCCTGCAAACAAAACTCCAGCCCGATCTTCCTGCATTCTTTAAACATGCTCGTTCCCTTGGATTAACCACTTCCCTCGACACCAACTACGACCCCTCTGAAAAATGGCTCGGCTTTGATGAACTGCTTACGGCCACGAACGTCTTTCTACCGAATGAAAAAGAGGCCATGTCGCTTTCAGGTGCAGATAATATCAAAGAAGCAGCAACCAGGCTTCAGTTCAAGGTGGAGGCGCTTGCAATCAAACTTGGAGCGGATGGGGCATTGGGAATCCGCAATAACGAAATCGTCAGAGTCCCTTCCATCCCGGTGAAAGTTGTCGATACCGTTGGTGCCGGAGACAGCTTCGATGCTGGCTTTATTTATGGCTATTTGCAAGGCTGGACGATGGAGAAATCATTGCGCGCCGCGGCGATATGTGGAGCGCTCTCTACACAAAAATCCGGCGGAACGAGCGCGCAGCCAACGCTGAATGAGGTGATGAGTGAATTATCTTGACTTCGTTGTTGCCTCTCAAAAATTTGGAGAAGCGCGCGGAATCACGTCGGTGTGCTCGGCACATTCCTTTGTGCTGGAAGCGGCCCTGCGGCATGGCTTATCCGTCACGCCGAATATACCTGTGTTAATCGAAGCAACCTGCAATCAGGTTAATCAATTCGGTGGATATACTGGCATGAAGCCGGTTGATTTTGTGCGCTTTGTATATGAGATCGCAGACCGCGTTGGGTTTCCACGTCACAACATTATTCTGGGCGGCGATCATCTGGGGCCGCTGGTCTGGTCGAACGAGCCTGCAGAAAACGCGATGGAAAAGGCAAAGGAGATGGTGCGCGAGTATGTGCGTGCGGGCTTCAGGAAAATTCATCTCGATTGCTCCATGCCTTGTGCCGATGATCAGGAATTACCGGTGGAACTGATCGCAAAACGTGCCACAGAATTGACAGCGGTTGCAGAAACAATAGCGGCAAAATTTGATTTCAAACCGCGTTATGTGATCGGTACAGAGGTGCCACCCGCTGGCGGAGCAAAAGCTGGGGAAGATCATGTCGTTATCACGAATCCTATGGATGCGGAGGCAACCATTGATGTGACCCATCAAGCATTTTCTGCACGCGGATTAAATTCAGCATGGGAACGAGTCATAGCAACCGTTGTTCAGCCCGGCGTGGAATTTGGAGACGAGACCATTCATGAATACGACCGCTCGGCAGCTGTTGGTCTGGCGCGTTTCATCGAAACAATACCAGGCATGATCTATGAAGCCCATTCAACGGATTATCAATCCCGTTCCACGCTGCAGTCATTGGTGGAGGATCACTTCGGGATTCTCAAAACTGGTCCCAGCCTGACGTTTGCATTTCGTCAGGCTGTGTTTGCCCTTGCTGATATGGAAAAGATCCTGAAAAAGGAAGATCAACTCTCCCATATCAATGAAGCGCTCGAAACTGCAATGCTGAATCAGCCTGTATACTGGCAAAAGCATTATGCAGGCGCATCGCAACAACAAAAGTTTGCCCGCTTCTACAGCTTTAGCGACCGTATTCGATATTATTGGAATGCCACCAATGTACAAACATCCTTTGAACACTTGTTGAGCAATCTGGGCGATGCACCGCTTCCGCTTTCACTGGTCAGTGAATATCTGCCGCGCCAATATGAAAAGATCCGCAGCAAGGAAATAGAAAATCATCCGCGCACATTGCTGCTTGCGCAGGTGATGGATGTCCTGGAGAATTATCGATTCGGGGTCAGTCAGCCTGTGTCCTAATATTAAGAAAAATTCGCTGACTATTAAATTAAGCTCACCTGCATGACGGCAGGCGAGTTTGTTTTTAAACACAAAAGACGCTTCATAATCAATTAGAATAGAATTTTTATTTCGAAATCCCAGAAATCAAAAGGAGTTAAGGTTGCCAATTATTGAACGAACCCAGGGCTTGAGAAAGGCCTATATAAATAAGAATTTCATCACTCTTATTATCTTGATATTAACCACAACCTTTTACCTGTACACACTTTCACCTTCACTTGCCTGGGGGGATGGAGTAAAGCTCCAAAGTGATGCCATTTTGGGGGAATCGTTCATCCTGACCGAAATGAGCAGCACTCAATTCACACCAGACCCCTATCCATTTGCCAAGGTAGGCGTAGCCGCATGGGATCATCCGCTATACATCATGCTGTGCCATATCCTTGTAAAAGCATTTCCATTTGTCAACTCGCTTTGGTTGGTCAACTTCATCTCTGCAGTTTTCGGAATTGCATCCGTTATTTTGGTCTTTCGGCTTTGTTACCAATACACTGAATCGCTTTTTGCATCGAGCTATGCTGCCCTTTCATTGGCGGTCTCGCACACTTTTTGGTGGCACTCAATTACACCGGAAGTATATACGCTCTTCGTTTTCCTCCTGCTTCTCAGTATGTATTTCTTTGGTCAATTTGAACAAAACAGTAAAATTTCGGCTTTAATATACAGCGGATTCTTTTTGGGGCTGGCGGCTTCAAATCATATTCTTGCCTTTCTTGCACTTCCGGCATGGGGGCTGTATATTCTCCTCGCAAAATATCATCTTCATTTTGACATCAATAACTTTAAAAAGATAATGTTGGCATTGTTTGGTTTCCTGGCTGGCTTTTCCATTTACATCGTTCAATTCATACGTGTCTCCCGAAGCATTCCACTTGATAAACTTACAGGGTCATCCGTTGGGTCTACTTTTTTAAGCAGTCTTGTCGCAATTTCTCCAGCGGTATTGGGAGAAAGTTTGCTGAACTATCTTCTCTTCCTTGTACTTCAATTTGGTCCGATCGGAGTCATTTTAGGCGTCATCGGCATTCGCAGAATATTTGCAAATACCGATCCGCACGTGCGCAAGATCATTGCGTGTTTCATCGTTTTTACATTCTTTGGGATTCTGTACCGGGTGACAGACCAATTTGCTTTTTTTCTGACCTCGCACGTTTTCTTTGCGATGTTGATGGGAGTTGGCCTAAATCACATCCTCAAGACGCTACAGGAAAAACTTCGCCTCATTCTGACCTCTATCCTGATCCTCACCATTCTGCTGACACCACCCTTCTACCACTCCATTCCCCGCCTCGCCGAACTCAACGGCGTGGACGACTCCTTTCTCAAGATCCCACAAATCGGCACAGGCGTACGCAACGGGTTCGCTTACTATCTTGACCCATATAAACGCGGGGATTTCAACGCCTATCACTTTGGACGTGAGACGATCTCAAACTTGGCTCCAAACTCAATTGTTGTCGCTGAATGGTACACGGATACAGACGAATATTTTGTACTCCGTTATTTCAACAAAGTGGAAGGTTTGCGTTCAGATGTGATAATCCTTGGTTGGCCCACTGATGACCCGTTTTCATTTGATTCCCAACTTGTATTGAAGGTGATCGAAGACTCTTATCCTGACCACCCCATCTATCTGGCATCTCTCAGCGACAAATTTTACGCCTCTTCAACATTAGTTGAGCTGTTTTGTATCGTGCCCGAAAACAATTTGTATCGCTTGTATCCAAAAGAGGCTATGACTCTGGATTGCCTCGGCGTTGATTCTGTCACTGAGTAGCATTCCAGTCCCAATATCTAAATTCCAAGCCTTCGCCTTCAACGGCAAGTGCGCCTGCATACCCCGAATCCACGCTCAACGATACTAATGTCCAGCGGGAGGCAAGATTTGGGTCTGGGCGAGTGGCACGAAGAATCGCAGGTTCATTTGGAGCAAGCGACACATCGAAACTGTCCAGCGATAGGGATAAACCGAGTCCCTGCGCTTTGATGTACGCTTCTTTACGAGTCCAGCAATTGAAAAATCCACTTATTCTTTGCTCGGGAGATAATGCCATTAATTCTGAAACCTCGCCTGGCGAAAAGTTATGGCTGGCAATGCTTTCGAGCGCCATATCTTCACGGACACGTTCAACGTCTATGCCAACTTTGCATCCACGTGTGACTGCTATCAGTGCATAATCATCTGAGTGAGAGAGGTTGAATTCCAGATTCAGGTCGAAAAGTATGAAAGGCTTGCCATAATTGTTCTTCTGGAAAGTTATTTGCCCGGGCTCACAATGAAGATAGCGTGTAAGGATATTGCGCAGGCTGGTATGAGACGCAATGAAGCGATGTTTATCCGAGTCAAAGTGAAAGCGCGAGGCACGCTGGGTTTCCTCCGCCGACAGGGTGGATTCGCTCAATTTAACAGAATCAGGCAAAATGTCCAGAAGGATGCGCCAAACATCCACTTGATGAAGAGTCAAATCCAGATGATCAGGCGGGTAAGTCCACATTTCGGAATTTATTTCGTCGAATCCAACACCGAAAGAATTTCAGCAATGACAGATTTTCTGGCAGTATGTATGAAGAAATGATCGCCAGGGAAATATTTTAATTCGAAATGTGCGTTGGCATGTATGGCCCAGCCCTCCAGGCGTTCGCGGCTCACACGCGGATCGTCGAGCCCGCCAAACACAAGAACGGGGCAATTCAGCGGCGAAGTCATTGCAAATCGATACGTTTCGATCAATTCAAAATCGGCGCGCAGGGTGGGCATAAGCAACTGCATCACATCCGGTTGATTCAACAATTCGGCAGGGATGCCATTTAGTTCTTTTAGCGATGTTAAAAATTGAGCATCAGGCAAATTATGAAGAAGCAGATGATGATCAAGGATATGCGGCGCGTCACATGCGGAGATAAAAAGTGCGGTGGGTTGAGGCAGGTTGTTTTGGTGCAGGGTTCGCGCAAGTTCAAAAGCAACCAGGCCTCCCAAACTGTGACCAAAGAAGGCAAAAGGTTTATCCAACAAAGGTTGAATGGTCTGAAAGATTTTTTCAACCAAAACAGCAAGCTCTTTGATCGGAGGCTCGTTATAGCGCGAACCTCTGCCAGGATAGTGAGCTATTCGCGCTTCAATATTAGCAGGAAGGTCAACAGCCCACTTATTGAATACAGCCGGACCGCCGCCCGCGTATGGAAAGAAGAACAGGCGAGTCTCAGCTTTTGGATTCGGTTGTGGACAGACAAACCATTGATTTGAATTTAATGACGAAGATGGTGAATGCACGCTGTTGTTAATCGCTTAGAGTCCGTCTGAATGTGTTCAACCGCGAAAGCACAGGTTTGGTAACGGCATCCCATGCCTGTCGAGCAAATTCCTTTGCCAATATGGCAGGAGCAAGCAACGGTGAATGCGGCTGTTGATTTTCAACACCATCAGGGAACATCTTTTGCAAGTTTGCGAATATGGCCTCATCGCGCACCCCCAAAACCATCTCGCAGGATGTAGGCAGCCACAACCAACGCATTCCTTGTTTCTCAGCAACACGCAGGCATGGAACTATGCCTGACAGCCAGAAATCATGCCAGACGAAGATCGTTTTGGAATCGGTAAATGGAAGAATGGCTTCAAAATCATATGTAACTTGAGGATGGCTATGATCGGCGTCAATGAATACCAGGTCATGCCGGGCCGCCTCAACAGCCCATGCAGTATCGGCAGGCGAGCGTCCCTTTTTATTCTTGAGCAATGTTAATTCCAGTTTATCGGCCAGGCGTCGAGCCACGGCGGCGCAGTCCTGCCCATTCCCTTCGATCTCACTATCAAGCGTCACCAAACTCTTTCCACCGTGATGACGCATTACGTCTGCAATATAGCAGGACGAAAAACCAAACGCATTACCAACAATAAAGGCATGCGCAGGCCGAAACTGCTCGATCAACCTTCCGAATACAGCACATTCATCCTCCCCAATACTGATCGGAAACAACGTGCCGGATAACACGCGGTGCGGACCACCCGTATTCAACAAGCCACGCTGCCATACTAGTGAAGTCTCGGCTACCTCATTCAGTGCATTTACAACGCGATTCAAGCTGTCAGTCACAGGCGTTCTCCTTTGTTCGTTATTCCATACTTTATAAAGTCTTAATTTTGTATACTGGATACAAGACCCGAACTTACAAAATACTTTACGTAGATATCAATTAAATTTTCGTCCACTGATGGGCACACAATGGACGAGCCTTCCAATCCGGCAAGCGTGTTGGATAGGTCGAGGCGCGGAAGGCTCAGGCTTCCCTTCCCAACCTGGTTGATCAATGGAAGAAAGGCATGGAAGGATTCTTCTGGAAATTGCTTTGCCAGATTGTAATAATCCGCCTTCCACTGTACGAAGGGAAGCTGCTTGATCGGCACGCCCCTCTTTGCAATCATGGCAAAGACATCAATGAAGTTTGCCTGTTTCAGTGACGAGAGATGAAATGTTTTTCCAAAAGAGGCTGGCTGGCTGGCAAGATGAACGATGGCATTGCTGACAAAATCCACAGGCACAATGCCGCCCATAATCTCCACATCAGGGACCGAGCCCATTTTGAAGATCGCGCGTACGAGGCTATAGGTCATATCACTGGTATTCAGGATGCCCGTGCGGCTATCACCAAGGATGTTGTCGGGTCTAAAAATCGTAATAGGGATGCCACGCTGCGAGGCGGCACGCATCAAACCTTCTGCCACCCACTTGCTTTGACCATAACCACCGAAAGGAACCCCAACTTCCTCAAGATTTGCGTTTTCGTAACACAGGGTTTTGTCGCGCAAATCACCTTTCATGAAAACCGAAAGCGAAGAGATAAAATGAACAGGTTTAATTCTCTTTGTACTCGCCAGTTGCAGCACTTCGTGTGTGCTATCCACATTGACAGATTTAAGCGCGTGATACGGATATACAAAATTCACCATCGCGCCGTTGTGATAGATCACATCCAACTCATCAGCCAGTGATTCGTAATCTGTGTTGGAAAGTCCAAATCGTTTGCTATCCAAATTGCCAAGGACGATGCGAATACGTGGAATTAAATTTTCATTCCAGAGTTCATAATATCCAAGATTCTTCTTGATCCTGTGCAAACCATCTTCTTCACTATTTGCCCGAACAAGGCAGTGAATGACGGCATGAGTCCTTTCCAACAAACTACTCAGTAAATACGCTCCCAAAAAGCCTGTTGCGCCCGTGAGCAGGATATGCCTTGGGTCATCCACATGCTTATAAGGAGTGCCATTTACATGCACCATGTCATCTATAAAAACATCATTTTTTAGTTCATCCAATGTGACCACATCAAAATGATGATCGACATTGGTAGGCAAGGCACGAGCTTCTTCCACGGCCTTTGCAAGGCCAGCAACAGTTGGCATTTCAAAGAGGCGCACAAGTGGAAGCCTTACCTGAAAATGTTCCTGCAATTGGAAGATCAGTCGCGTTGCGATCAGCGAATTACCTCCGATGTCAAAGAAATTATCATGGATACCCACCCGTTCCAAATTGAGCACCTCGGCACAAATATTAGCAATGGCCTGTTCGTCTGCATTGCGCGGAGCGATATATTCCGTCTTTGCAGCAAGATTCCCCTGCGACAGTGCAGGCAACGACTTGCGGTCTACTTTACCGTTGGGAGTCATTGGCAATGAATTGAGACTGACAAACGCGGAAGGGATCATGTACTCAGGAAGTTTCGTACGCAGGAACTCGCGCAATTGACCAGTATCCGCTTCCTTCTCAGCCGAAGCTGGTACTACATAAGCAACCAGACTCGCCTCTGAGGATATATCCCTGCGAACCAGGACGACAGCCTGCCGCACAGACGGATGCTCTGCCAACGCGACTTCAATTTCGCCTATCTCGATACGGTAACCGCGCACCTTCACTTGCTGGTCACTGCGCCCAAGGAATTCAATATTTCCATCGGAGAGATAACGGGCAAGGTCGCCTGTTTTATAAATGGAAGACGCTGGATCAAATGGATTGGGAATGAATTTTTCGGCCGTCAACTTGGGGCGATTCAAATACCCGCGACTGAGTCCATCACCGCCAATATATAGGTCACCGATCACACCAATGGGAGCAGGTTGCAAATTTGAATCCAAAATATAAATTTGCGTGTTGGCAATGGCGCGGCCAATGGAAACTCCGCCTGAAATATCGCGCTGAGATTTTTCCACGCGATATATCGTTGACCAAATCGTTGTCTCTGTTGGGCCGTAAAGATTCCACAATTCAGCGCCACGCTCCATTAACTGGTCAGCTAGATCGTTGGGTAGGGCTTCGCCGCCGCACAAAATCTTTAGGTCAGGTTTTCCCTTCCAGCCAGCGTCGATCAACATGCGCCAAGTGGCTGGGGTCGCTTGCATCATCGTGGCATTCGTGCGTTCCATTTCTTTCATCAGCAAGTTGGGGTCAAAAGCAGTTTCTTTGTCAGCAATGACGACTTTTGCGCCTGTCACAAGCGGAAGATACAACTCCAATCCAGCAATATCGAATGAGAGTGTCGTTACAGCAAGAAGTGTGTCGTTTGCAGTTAAGCCAGGTTCCTTCTGCATGGAGGCAAGGAAGTTGAGCAAAGCCCGATGTGGAATCATCACACCTTTTGGTTTGCCAGTGGAACCGCTTGTGTATAAAACATAAGCGAGATTGTCAGATGTATGCTTCTCGTCTTTTTTGCGTGCCGTGCGTTTTTTAGTTTTGGATATATCAGTTAATTCATCCAGTAAAATGACTTTCTCTGCGTATTCAGGGAACAGTGATGCAAGCGATGTTTGCGTGATGAGCACGGGCGCAGCGGAGTCAGCCAGCATAAAGGCGAGGCGTTCCAATGGGAATGTGGGGTCAAGAGGCACGTACGCGCCGCCTGCTTTGTGAATTCCCAGTAGAGCAGCAAGCATGTGAGGCGAACGATCTACACAAAGACCAACAAACGTTTCGGGCTTCACGCCTTGCTTTCGCAGAACAGCAGCAACCTCATTTGCGCGTTCATCAAGTTCTCGATACGTCCACTGTTGTTCATGGAAGACTACCGCAATTGCATCGGGTGTCTTTTCAACTTGTGCTTCAATCAATTGATGCAGACATAGGTCGCGCGGATAATCTGCGTCGGTGGCATTTAGCTGATCGAACAGGATCCGCTCAGAGTGAGAAAGAAGCGGAATCCTAGAGAGGAGTTGATCTGGTGAAGCGGAAATTCCATCCAAAAGGTTTTGGAAGTGTTCCCCAAATCGCGTGATAGTAGATGGGTCGAAGAGGTCAGGGTTGTAAATAAACGCAGCCGATAAACCGTTGCCAGTTTCTGCCATCATCAACGTGAGATCGAATTGCGAAGGCTGCCGCAAGAGGCTCATCGATTCGAGAGTCAGGTCGTCCATTTTGAGGCGTGCGCCAGGGATGCCGAGCGCAAGAGAATTCAAATCGCGTACGCTGTCAACGTGAGCCTTTTCATAGATAAAAGTTGTTTCAAATAACGGCGGACGACTTGCATCGCGGTGGAGGATTTGCAGACGTTCCACCAACAATGCGGGTGGAAAATCCTGATGGTCGAGCGCATCCAAAACTGTTTGACGAATCTGTTCAAGCAACGTGACAAAGTTCGGATCATTCGAGAAATCTGCGCGCATGGCAACAGGATTCACAAAATATCCCATCAGACCAGCAAAGTCAGAATGAGTGCGGCCCGCCATTGCCGAACCCACAAGGATATCGGTCTGGCCGCTATAACGATGCAAAAGGGTTTGAAACGCAGCCAGCAAGGTCATGTAAAGAGTCGCGCCGTTTGCCGAAGCAAGTTCCTTGAGTCTTTGTGTGCGTTCAGTGTTGATATGCAGATGCTGTGTTTCGCCGCGATAGATCTGAATAGGCTTGCGAGGCCTGTCAACAGGAAGATGCAGAATCGGTAATTCGCCCGATAACTGTTCGCGCCAATACTCCCAATGGCTTTCTCCATCAGAACCTGCCAGTGTTTCATTTCGCCAATGTGCAAAATCCACATAGGAATGATCGAGATGCGGCAAAGGCGAATCGAGTCCATGTTTGATAGCGGTATACAATGTCATTAACTCGGAAGCCAGCAAAGTCATTGACCAGAAATCAGTGATGATGTGATGGACTGCCACCAGGGCAACAGTTTCCAGTGCAGATCTTTTGAATAGGACAACACGGAAGGCTGGCTCATTTTCCAGGTCAAATGAACGGAAAGCAGACTCTTCCAAGCGGGATTGAAGCGCCTCTTCTGTCCATTCAGCTGCTTCTGTTTCTTCAAGCGGTAGATGCATCTGGAGATGAACTCGCTGCATAGGTTCGCCGTCCATCACTTTGAAAGTTGTTCGCAGCACAGCGTGACGCGCCATCAAAGCTGCAAACGCTCGACGGAACGCATCGCGGTCAAGTTCGCCAAGTAGACGAACTGCTCCAGATACGTTGAATGAGACGCCCTCTGGCATTAATTGATCGAGAAGCCACATCGCCTGTTGATTATGTGTAAGCGGATGAAAACCTTCAACGCTTTGCGATACGACCATCGTGATGTTGTTCACTGGCTCGTCAATATGTTCAAGAATTTGGGCCGCCAGCCCGGAGACAGTTGGGCCCTGAAGCAAACTGGAAACAGGCACCTGGATTCCAAGTTTTGACTCCAGTGAGTTCTTGAATTCGATAGCCATTAGTGAATCGAGTCCCATCGTATCCAAGGGCTGATTCAAGTTCAAACGTGCAGTATCCATCCCCAGAATGCGGGCAGCTTGTCTTTGGAGAAAATCCTCCAATACTTTTTGTCGTTGAGTTGGGTCAGCAGCTGCTAATTTTTTATGATTTAACTCGTTCGCATCACGCGGTGTGACAGTTTTTTGTGAGGGCAGAGACTCTGTTTTTGCTCTTCCGTTTCCACCAGCCATCAATTCTTCATGCGCCGCATGTGACTTTCCATTCGAGCGCAAGGGAAGGGTCGCCCCATCAGCATCGCCAACCACAAATTGTTGCTCAGGCCTTGGCCTCGAAGCCTTCTCTATAACACCCCTGTGAGTTGTCGCTACTGGTTCGAGCCAATAATGTTGACGGTCAAAGGGATAAGTGGGCAACACAACTCGATGGCGTATATATCCATGATCAAATTCACGCCAGTTTATTTCTGCGCCTTGAACATAAAGTTTTCCAAGGCTGTCTAAAATTACCTGCCATTCATCCTGATTTTGTCGAAGAGATGGCAGCCATGCGGCTTTTGAATCAGGAAGGCAATATTTTCCCATTCCAAGCAGCACGGGGCTGGGGCCAATCTCAATGAACGTGTCAATTCCTGAATTCGCCAGCGCTTGCATCCCAGCAGAGAATTTCACTTCTGCGCGGATGTGATTCCGCCAGTAAGCAGCATCAGGAATTTGAGAAAGTACTTCGCCAGTTATGTTGGAGATTAATGGGACTTGAGGATTCGTGAAGTGAATGCGTCTGGCAAATGATTCAAACTTATCCAGAATCGAATCCATTAGTGGGGAATGGAAGGCATGTGAAACGGTCAACGGTTTGGATGAGATACCAAGTTTCGTCAGTTCATCTACAATGCTTTGCACTGCTATCTTCTCGCCAGAGATAACAGTATTATCCGGTCCGTTGGTCGCTGCTATGGAAACTTTATCGAGATGAGGTTTCAATACATCTGTGATAGGAGCTGCATCTGCAAAAATGGCGACCATTGTCCCATGCTGGGGCAACGTACCCATAAGGCGTGCACGTTCAGCGATAAGTCGCAATCCATCTTCGAGACTGACCACACCCGCGATACAGGCAGCGACATATTCACCGACACTGTGACCAAGCACCGCCTGCGGTTCAATACCCCATGAACGCCACATCTGTGCAAGCGCATATTCGAAGGCGAAGAGTGCTGGTTGGGTGTAGGTAGTCTGATGAATTGTTGAATCATTTTTATTGGCAAAAATAATTTCGAGCAGCGAACGATTCAAAACAGGGTTAAGAATTTGCGAACACTCATCCAGTGTGGCGCGAAATGCAGGTTGAGTTTCGTATAACTGCTTTCCCATACCCGCATATTGCGACCCCTGACCCGTGAAGAGAAAAGCTATTTTCGGCCGGGCACCTGACTTTACCTGACCAGTTATAAAGGATGATTCTGTCTTATTTAGAAAATCATCAATTTCCCTTTTCAATTCGTCGGTCGAATGGGCCTGAATCGAAAGCCGATGCTCAAAGTGCGAGCGCGTTGTATTGGCAGTAAATGTCAAATCTTGTATCGGCTGCTTTTTTGTATCGAGAATTGCACGGACTCTCTCCGCAAATTCCTGCAAAGCAAACTCGGTCTTTGCAGACAAAGCAAGGATATGCCGCGGGCGTTCAAAGGTATTTAATTCTTGATTTGTTGCCGAAAGCGGAGCATCAGAAAGAACAATGTGTGCGTTCGTACCGCCGAAACCAAACGAACTCACACCTGCAAAACGCGGTTGCTCGCGGCGTTTCCAGGGCCGAAGATATGTCCCGATCTCAAGCCGAGAGTCTTCTATCGCAAGATAGGGGTTGATCTCTTTTAGGCGAAGATGTGGTGGAATGGCTTCATTTTGCATCGCGAGCACCACTTTGACAAGCCCCGCAATGCCCGCCGCTGATTCGAGATGACCGATATTGGTTTTGACCGAACCCACCAAGACACGATTGTTTGTTTGTTCATCATGAAGCACAGCACGCAGTGACGCCATTTCAATTGGGTCGCCTAACGGTGTGCCCGTGCCGTGGGCTTCGATATAACCGATTTGATTCGGTGTAACCTGTGCCTGATTCAAAGCCTGACGAATAACATCCTGTTGAGCCAAACCATTTGGAGCCGTGAGCCCGTTACTGCGCCCATCTTGATTCACTGCCGAGCCGCGAACCAGCGCAAGGATGTTATCTCCATCGCGCAAGGCATCGGATAAGCGTTTCAAAATCACAACGCCGCACCCCTCACCGCGCACGTATCCATCTGCATTTGCATCAAATGTTTTGCAACGGCCATCGGGAGAGAGCATCCGCGCCTGCGAGAAGGTGATGGTCAACTCGGGCGTCAGGATGAGATTTACGCCTCCAGCCAACGCCAAATCTGATTCCCCGCTTCGTAGACTCTGACATGCGAGATGCACAGACACCAATGACGACGAACAAGCCGTATCCACCGCCATGCTGGGGCCGCGTAGATCAAAGACATACGATAGTCGATTCGCTGCGATGCTGTGTGCATTGCCAGTACCAGCATAGGCATCGATTCTTTCGGGGTCGTCAAATTGTAGCCGTGAGTAATCGGAGCTGCTGATCCCAACGAACACGCCCGTGCGAGTCCCGGCTAAAGATTGAGGCAGAATAAATGCGTTTTCGAGCGCTTCCCAACTTACTTCAAGAAGGAGGCGTTGTTGAGGGTCCATTCGTGCGGCTTCACGCGGAGAAATCCCAAAGAAGTGCGGGTCGAATAGACCCACATTATCGAGGAATCCGCCAAAGCGAGTTGTCACTTTCCCCGGTGAAGGTTCGGTTGAATGAAATGCATTCACGTCCCAGCGATCTGATGGGACTTCAGTAATGGCATCCACGCCATTACGTAATAATTCCCAAAAAGCCTGTGGATTATCCGCTTGTGGGAAGCGACAGCTCAATCCAATGATGGCAATCGGTTCGTTGAAGTTATTGAAAACAGGTTGATGAGATACAGGTGTTGGTATAGTTTTGGCAGGCTGTGAGGCACTCGCAAGAAAATTTGCAAGCGCTTCAATCGTCGGATAATCCCACGCCAATGTAGGGGAAAGTTTGCGGTTGAGAAAAACTTCAAGGTCACCGGTCAAGCTGACAGCCTGCACCGAGCCCAACCCATAATATGTGAACGGCTGGCGTGGATCAATACCTGATGCATCCATTTCCAGCATGGATGCGATCTGTGCAATCAGCCAGGACTGAAGCTCTGATGATGTCTTTGGTTTGGCTTCTGGAATTGCCGAGTGAGCCTTTTGCGCTGCATCTTTCTTCAACGCAATGGACTTTGTTCGCCATTCACCAACCACATCCAGTTGTCCATCCAAAAAGGCAGTTCTCGTTGCACGGCGTTGGATTTTTCCACTGGATGTTTTTGGGACACTCATCGGTTTGACAAGCACAATGGCAAAAACCTGCAAATCATGTTTTTCAGAGACCGCCTGACGAATCGCAGAAGTCACTTCGTCCATATTTCCCTGTCTACCCTGCCGCGTGACCTCTTGAACAATAACCAGGTGCTCTTTGCCATTCTCAGTAACCGAAAACGCGGCCCCTCCCGCTGGCTGCAAAGCGGGGTGGGAAGACTCGACAGTTAATTCAATATCTTGAGGATAGTGATTACTTCCATTTATGATGATCAGATCTTTGATACGTCCTGTGACAAACAGTTCCCCATTTTGCAAAAAGCCAAGATCGCCCGTGCGCAGAAACGGACCTTCACCAGTGTTGGAAACAAATGCTTGAAAAGTCCTGTGCGTTTCCTCTTCCAAGCCCCAGTATCCCTGTGCAACGCTCGGGCCAGAAACCCAGATTTCACCCACCTGGTTCGAATCACAAAGCTCCAGCGTTGTTGGATTAACGATCACGATCTTCTGGTCAATGATCGACGGACCGCAATTGACCATGGTTACTGAACCTGTATCACCAGTTGACAAGGGGACAACGCGGTCATTTTCCAAT
>JAEURE010000400.1 GCA_016789485.1 Anaerolineales bacterium
AATACAGATACCGCCAAACGGATTGCAAAGCAGCGGCATGATGTAATGGTGAATTTTCTGGATCAGTTCATGAATGAGTGGGAAGGAAAAGATGTAACCAGGTAGGAGCGACCCTTCAATGTCGCTGAAGTTTTGTGCGGGTCGCCCCTACTTTTTAACCTCAAACACCAAAGCGCGCTCAGATTCATACGCCAAAGCATACTCATCCGAACCACGGACAGAGGCCGCCAAACTCCGCAAGGAAACAGCAAATTCACCTTCATCCGTTTTCTCAGGGATCATCACGATCAAATAATCATAGTCCACACTGTTACGGCTGGACCATTCATCCACGCAAACTGCATCCTTGCAGTGTTGAAATTCAGCGAGCTGCTCATACCAAGGAAAGAATCTCTCAGCCAGAGTCCATTCCAAACCCTGAAGAGTTGTTACGCTATATTGATCTGTCAGAGTCGGGAACCATTCCTGTAAGGGATCGGACATCGAAAACTCACGGCCCGTTGCCAGCAGGAAAGTTTTATCATCATCTATATTGGAATCAACCCACTCGATCATTTCCAAATCCTTTGATTTCAAACTCGTATTCAACAATTGAAAATCTGAGGCAGAAGCCACAAGCAAAAACCAAAACATCACGCCGAATACCAATATCTGGCTGCTACGCTGTGAAAGCACGATCTCAGGCTGTCCATTGTCCCGATGAGTCATCCACGCAGATAATTGAATCAGTCCAACTGCCACCAGCATGGACTCGACCAATAAAACCACACCATCTCCTCCGCGCGGATCAACCAGATAAGCCGATATGATCCACACGATAAAGAAGAAATCTCTTTTTTTGAGCAGGCTCCATAGGCCTATATAAAGGAAGATCAAAAATGGAATGGCTGGATAATTTCCTGGGCCATGCAATTGGAGGACAATGAGATAAAACTCAAGAGTACGTTTACTTGTCTGTCCTGCCGAGAGCAGCGGCTCAAATCCGTGATTCAAGAAAATGGTGAACCACCAGGGAGATGTCAGTAAAACCACACCCAACCCAACAAAAATGGCGGATAAGATTCCACGCTTATTCAGCCCATAAAAAAGAAAGATCAAAATCCCCCCAAGAGCTGCGTGTAACGCCGTTTGTGGATGACTTAATATCGTCCCTGCGCCGAAGAGGATGGTGAGGAATAGATGCTTGTTTTTGTATTCTCTAAATAATCGCACTGCCTGCCATAACATCAGAATTAGAAACAACATGCCGAAGGAGCGGGTGACTCCGCCGCCCATGACCTGCCAGAGAAAGGAACGCGGAGAAAGAGCATAAATGATTGTCGCAAGAGATGCGAGGGTACGCGAGTTAAGAGTCTCTTTGGCGAAGAAATAAAACGCAAGGATGGAAAAGGTGTTGACCAGTGCCGGGAGGTAGAGAAATATTGTTAAATCAGAAACAGGCAGGAGCGCGGAAAGAAGCGCAGTGACATAAAATCCAAACGGCGGGTAGGCAAAGGGAATATCCACATGATTGTAGGTTGTGAATTGCGGAAGTGCGTATCCATTTGCCTTCAAGTCTTGAACCATCGTGTAAAACATCCCGCCGTCGTTGAGCGGGAAGCCATTTGAAATGGCTGGATAAAAACGGATAATGATGCCAAAAAGAAGGGCGGTAAAAAGCAAAAGTATCGGGAAGTCAAGTTTGCGATTCATGGGGGAATTATAAGCCTTGACATCATCCCGATTCCGCAGATAATTACAGCAATCAATAAAAGGCTGTGACAGAGGAAAGTAAACTGGCGGAAGCCGCCAGAGATGTGCAAGGCAAGCGGTGAAATTGCACTCGACCGAAATCAGTTGAAGTTCCCTCTCGAGCCGTTCAGGTGAATAAAATTCTAGTAGTCTGAACCGTTTTCTCAACGTTATTCGAGAAGCCGATGATTGTCGGCACAAAGAGCATCGTTAGCGAT
>JAEURE010000401.1 GCA_016789485.1 Anaerolineales bacterium
CAGGTATTCGGAAATTTCCGTCATATTTCCTTTTGGGGCAAGCAGCAAAAGAGTCCCATTGGTTGTACTGCGCAGTTCGCGGCAAAGTTCGATGCGCTCAAGTTGGGACAGGGGAAGATCGAGAACGATCAGAGAAGGGGAGAGCAGGCGCGAAGTCTGCAATGCACTTTTTGCTGAATTTTCACAAACTACATAACAATTCTTTTGTTCGAAGAGAACTTTCCATACATCAACCATTTCTGCATCCTGTGAGACGATCAGGACGGTGTTCATTTTATTGAAGCTGGTATCAGACTTCCAGGCAACCATGGTATTCCTTCCTTTCCGTTTGTATATTATGTGGTTTAACAGGCGTAAATAGGTAGTGACCCTCTGGTACTATTTTCCAAAAAACCACTTGACGCAGTTTTGATTCACGTGATAAACTTTCGACGCTTGAAAAAAGCAAATATCAAGAAAGGAGGCGCACGCTTAATGTTTATGAACAAGTTCTACATCACACTTTCCCTCACCGGCGAAGCTGGTGGTTTTGATTCTCGCAGTGCGCCTGCATCCCGTTAGACTGGTATAGTCGTCTTACGGCCACGGTGTCACTGCGACCCGTGGCCGTTTTTTTATTGATCCGCATGGCGGCCATGGGTTAATGACCTATGGCCGTTTTTTTATTTTGTGCCCGCTTAAGCGGGAGGAGTTAGGAAATCATGTTTGAAATTCAAACTCAGTTGTTTGAAGCGAAGGATGTTCGTTTTGGTCCCATCGACCATGAGACACATCCCGAAATCGAATCCAAATGGACGCATGATGCCGAGTTCATGCGCCTGATGGAAATTAAGCCCGTCCGTCCGCTTTCTCCTGCAGCGGTGAAGAAGCAGTACGAAGCTGTTGAAAAAGAGATGGAAGAGGATAAGAACCTGTTCTATTTCACCATCCGCGCCCGCGAAGATGACCGTTTTATCGGCAAGGCTCTCGTGGAATGGGTCGATTGGACGAACGGAAACGGCTTTATCCGCCTGGGCATTGGCGCGGAGCAGGACAGACGCAAAAGCTATGGTTCGCAGGCATTGAGCATGTTGCTGCGCTACTCCTTTGGCGAATTGAATCTGTATCGCGTCACTGCGGTCATGCCTGCCTACAATGAAGGCGCGATCCGCCTCTTTCAGAAGTTCGGTTTTGTGGAAGAGGTTCGCAGGCGCAAAGCCATACACCGTGATGGAGATTTTTGGGACCTCGTCTCATTCGGCTTATTAAATGCCGAATGGCGCGAGCAGGCTATGGCGTAGGGTGAAGCGATGAAAGACATTTATCGCGGATCCCTTGTCCGCCTCGCATCCGAGTCACCGGAGGTTATGGCCAAATCCTTCCTCAAGTGGGACGGCGACTCAGAGGCCCACCGTCTTGGCGACAGCGCGCCTGCGCAGCTTTGGTCTGAGAAAAAGACCAAAGAGTATCTTGAAAAAAACGATGAAAAATCGAATCAGGCTTTTCGTTTTGCCATCCGCACGTTGGATGAAGATAAATTGATCGGCGTGACATCGCTGTGGGTTCAAAGCTGGGCTCACAGCGATGCATGGCTTGGCATATTCGTCGGTGAGCGTGATTATTGGGGCAGGGGTTTTGGCACCGATGCCATGCGTCTGATCGTGCAATATGGTTTTTGCGAACTCAATCTGCGGCGCATCACGCTTGGCTTGCATTCCTATAATGAACGCGCGTTGAAATCCTACTTGAAGGTCGGCTTTCAATTGGAAGGAAGAATCCGCGGCGAAGTTTTGAAGGATGGCATCCGTTACGATGACCTGTACATGGGTTTGTTACATGAAGAATGGAAGGAGATGAATCAATGAAGGAATTACAGACTCAAGAGCCGCCTCTTGAC
>JAEURE010000402.1 GCA_016789485.1 Anaerolineales bacterium
AACAGCGCCATTTTCCGATGGAATAAACCAGCCAGCGAGTTTCATACCGGCAGGGTTTGTGACGGTCACATCTTCAAACTCAAGGGCGTAATCGGCTGGGGTTTCATCAGGCAATTCGCGGGTTGCCATCGGCGAGTGAAGCAGACTGTACGCTTCACTGCGCGTCTTCCAGAGCAATCCAGCAGCAATGGCAAGAAGAAGTATGACAAGGATGCTTGCAGTGGTCTTCGCGGCACGGCTCATCGAGTATTTCATCCTCTAATTGTTCGGGTCGAGCGGAGCGTTTGCAAACTCCTGCGCTTCGGCTACGCTCCGCTCAGCGCGAAGATTTATAACAAAGTTACTTTCCCAGCGCCTGCTTCACAGCTTCGTACACATCTACCACGCCATAGCCATAAGCACTGTTGGGAGTATTGCCTGAAAAACACCCAATGGATGTGCTGCCTGTGTAAGGCTGTGCAGTATCGATGATAAGCTGCTCTGTCGCGTCGATATTGCCGATCAACTCAGGCTGGGCAGACCAGATCAATGCCACCACTCCAACCATATGCGGGCCTGCCATCGACGTGCCGCTGTTCGAGCCATAGGTACTTTCAGGGAGAGAAGAGAGAATATCCACACCAGGGGCAACAATGTCAGGCTTGTTTCGTCCAGAACCATCCGCAGTGACAGGACCGCGGCTGCTGAAATCGGCCATGTTACCAAACTGGTCAATTGCGCCAACAGAGAAAACAGAGTCATACAAAGACAAAGGCGATTCAACCGTCTCACAAGATGGTCCGTCGTTGCCAGTGGAAACCACCACGAAAATGCCCGCATCTCGTAAATTATTTGCCGCATAAAGCAATGCGTTCGAATCACAGCCTTCGATGGTCGGACAGCCCCATGAATTATTCATCACATGCACAGCCTGTGTCGGGTCACCATCAAACAGCGGATCGCCGCCCTGCGGAAATGGAGCCAGCATGAACTGCATACAATCCAAATACAAAGCGGGATTGGCAAGATTTCTATCAAGATTCACACAGCCGATCCACTGTGCTTTGGGAGCAACACCGATTCCGCCAGAGCCGAGAATCGTGCCCATGGTGTGCGTGCCGTGTCCGCCTTCATCGTTCGGGGATGTGGTCCCATCCCACGGGTCGAACCAGTTGTAATCGTCACCTGAATTTGCACCGCGATATTGTTTCGCAATAGCAGGATGTTTTCCATCCACGCCAGAATCAGACTGCCCGACAACAATACCTGCGCCTTGCACATTGAATTCATCCCACACCCTGTCTGCACCGATTATGGCAATATTCCATTGCACACTGCCATCCACGGAAGAAACATATCCGGGCGAAGGAGAATCTTCGGGAGCGGCACGCAGGCGCGGGCTGGGGATGACGCGGTCAACTTCAGGGCGGGTCAGCAAATACAATCGTACCAGCGTCCCGCCTTGCACTTCCATCGCGTTTTCCAAATAATACGGCGTGTACTCAACCCCAATCGCATCGAAGAATTGACGCATCGCGCCTTGCGTTTCATTCGCATGCGCAACCAATTGTTCGTACGCCGCAGACAAACGAGCATCGCGATCTTGGATCTCTGCCACAACAGAAATATCCGCCTGATCTTTCAAGATGACAAAAAGCCTGTCACCATAGTTACCGGGATTACCGAACAAAAAGAAAATCGCGATGACGGACAACCACACCACGCCAGCACCTGCCCAACCGACAGCACGCTTCACCCCCGCACTCGCGCCTGTCATATTTATCTGACGAAGGATCAGCGCGAGAACACTTACCCCCCACCCGATAAGCAATGCAATGCCAACAGCTATTGTAGCAAGCCCCGCAAAAACGCCAAGGACAAAGGT
>JAEURE010000403.1 GCA_016789485.1 Anaerolineales bacterium
GAAATATCCCTGCGCATACATGAAACCGACTGCAATGAGGGGCAAACCAAGGTCGGACGACTCTTTAAGATGATCTCCCGCCAGCACGCCAAGGCCGCCCGAATAAATGGGGAGCGTTTCATGCAAACCAAATTCCATCGAAAAATAGGCGATCGGATTTTTTAGTTCGGGATGCGCTTTTTGAGACCATGATTCTTTGGTGAAATACGCGTCGAATCGCTCGAACAACGCGTCATACAACGCAAGATATTCCTTGTCTTTTGCGGCTTGATTCAAGCGGGCACGCCCGATCTCTTTCAAGAGTCGGATCGGGTTATGTCCCAGTCGTTCCCACAGGTCATAATCGAGTCGTCCAAAGACGCGGACAGCTTCAGGCTGCCATGTCCACCATAAGTTTGTGGCAAGTTCACCCAGGCGCGCAATGCGCTTGGGAAGGTCAAATTTTTGGGAAGGAGAAGTTAAGAATTCCATAGCGGCGAATGATACCGTAAAACAAGGGATTCGGTATTTGTGAAAGATACGGAATTTGTCCAACAGCAGGACAAATTAATAAGAATCGGATTATTTTTCCCCGCAAATTGTAATAGGGATAAGGTGTGGATTTCCACATAGCATCTAACCAGCGACTGGTACTATAATCCAACCTGAAATTTAACTATTTGGATGGAGTAATTTTATGTCTGCATTTCAGAATATACCAATTAAAAAAATAGCGATCAGCACGGGTGGCGGCGATGCCCCCGGCTTGAACGCTGTCATTCGCGCGGCAGCCCTTTCCGGTCATATGCGCGGCTGGGAAGTATACGGGGTCCTTGATGGATTTCACGGGATCCTGTCACCGGAAGAATATCCCGGCGGCGGATTTATCCCGCTGACTCGCGAACGAGTACGAGGCATCACACATTTGGGCGGCACCATTCTGGGGACCAGCAACCGCAATAACCCGCTCAAATATCCAATCACTCGACCGGACGGGACAATAGAAGAGGTGGATCGCACTGACGAGATCGTGCGCGGATTCCGCCTGCATCACATTGATGCGCTCATCACCGTCGGCGGTGATGGGTCGCTGGCAATTGCAAGCGTCCTCGCAAAAAAGGGGCTGCGCCTCATTTCCGTCCCCAAGACCATTGACAATGACCTCGACAAAACAGACGTCACCTTCGGTTTTGATACCGCTGTCGGCTTCGCAACAGAAGCGCTTGACCGTCTGCACTCCACTGCCGCCTCGCACGGACGTGTGATGGTCGTCGAAGTGATGGGACGTTATGCAGGCTGGATCGCACTTCACTCCGGCGTAGCTGGTTCGGCAGATGTAATTCTGATCCCCGAAAAACCTTATGACATTCACAAGGTTGTTGAAAAGATCAAAGAGCGTGAAGAACGAGGCAATAAATTTACCATCGTCGTCGTGGCGGAAGGCGCAACACCGGTCGGCGGGGGAGTCTCGATCCTTGAACATGAAGCTGGGCGCGCCGAACGCCTGGGCGGTATCGGTGAAAAAGTGGCGGCGGAAATCCACGCCATTTCAGGCAAGGAAACTCGCGTGGTCGTTCTCGGACATTTACTGCGCGGTGGCTCCCCCACTTCCTTCGACCGCCTCACAGCGTTGCGCTTCGGCGCAGCCGCCATCCGTGGTTTGGAAGAGGGACAGGCTGGCGTCATGGTTGCTCTTGACCCGCCGCATGTCAAATACGTTCCCATTGAAGAAGCCATCGGCAAAATGAAAATGGTGCCAATGGATTCGGATATTGTCCTGACCGCCC
>JAEURE010000404.1 GCA_016789485.1 Anaerolineales bacterium
ATAACCAGCCAGATGTTCATTGTGCCCCCTTTGGAGATTGCCTGCTCTCCAGAATGATTCCGACAAGAATGCCTGTCAGCGCGGCGAGGATAATGCCAAGTTTATATGGTAGGCTGAATGCGAGCAGTGCCACCAGCCCTGCTGAAAGCGCGGAAGCGATCATGGGACGGTTTTTGAGAATGGGAACGATCATCGCAATAAAGGTGAGCGGCAGTGCAAAATCAAGAGGCCATTCTTTTGGGATGGCTGCGCCGAGAAAAATCCCCAGCGCGGTGCTGACCTGCCAGTTGAACCATAACGAAAACCCTGCGCCAAATAAAAACCAGTGACTGAACGGTTGAACGCCGTCTCTTTCATATTTAATAATGCTGGGCGCATAAGCTTCATCCGTCAGGAGATAGGAAAGCAGAGCCTTCCAGCGCAAGGATAGGTCGTGCAAATACGGCGCAAGCGATGCGCTGTACAACATGTGACGCAGGTTGACCACTGCAATGGTCACAATGATGACGAGAGCTGGGGTTGCATCATGCACGAGCTGGGCAGTGACGAATTGCGATGAGCCTGCAAATATAATGGAAGACATCAATTGGGATGCGCTGGCCGATAGCCCCGCGTTGAGTGCCAATGCGCCGTAGATCATGCCAAAAGGGAAAACCCCTATCAATAATGGGAATTCGGCGCGCACACCGTTCCAGAATTCTTTTGCTGCTTCACTCATAATATCTCCTGAATATGTCATTGTGGGCCACGTTTGCTTTGGGTGTTATCCTTGCATTGACATGATGATATTCTTCGCTGCGCGTTGGCCACTTTCCACTGCGCCTTCCATAAAGCCTTGAATAACAGTGGCATGTTCGCCTGCAAACTGTAAACGTCCCGCAGGGCTAAACAGAGCTTGCCAATGGGCTGTCACTTCGTTGGGGGCGTAGGCCATGTACGAGCAGCGTGTGAACGGTTCATTTACCCAGGCGATGGTGGCTGTATGTACGATCAGTTCAGATGAACCGGGGAATAATTTCTCGATGACAGAAACCGCGGTTTTTGTACGTTCCTCATCTGATAATTTCGATAATTCTGCGCCGGGCGCGCCGCCTGTGTAGGCGGTCAGAATTCCATGCTCACCTTCGAGATGATTTGTCGCATCCCAGGTGTAGACGATGGGCAGGTCTGTGGATAGACGCCCGTTCCAGCCTTTTTCCAGCCAGAAGCGTTTACGGTACTCGATCATTACCTTGGTGACTGCGCCGTAGGAAATCTCATTCACAAGTTTTTGGTGCGCGGCAGGCAGGGACGAATTGAAGTCGATCATGCGCGCCACCGTCAACGGGATGGCGAGAATTGCATGGGAAGCCTGAATCGTGTGAAAGGAATCTACATGCTTGTACGTCACGGTCACTTCTTCAGGTTGGATGTTGATGGAAGTCACTACTGCATTCAAATGCAAATCAGGCAATTGGCTGGCAATAGCTTGCGGAAGAAGGTCATTCCCGCCGATGATACGATACGCCACAGGCCATGAACTTGGGTCGCTGTAATATAAGGCTGCATTACGAGCCAGGTCCAGCAAGGAAAAATTCTCAGGTTCGCAGGTAAATTCCGAGCGGATGTGATTGACAAACATTTTGCGTGCCAGCGGATGAGCCTTCTGTGTGTTGATCCACTCCAGTGAATTTTCCGCATCCAGCTCACGCGCATTCAGCCCATCCACAGGGTTGGAAGGGTCGGCAACTTGTTTTCCCAAATTAGCAAGCGCAGACCACA
>JAEURE010000405.1 GCA_016789485.1 Anaerolineales bacterium
GATAGCATCATTTACCGATTGTTGTGGCTACAAATCGATTTTGGCCATTAACTCATCCCAATCTTCAAAATGGGGAATGCCTGCTTGAGCAAATGCCTCAGCCTTGGAGATACTTCCCGAAGTTAATCCAAGCGCATGGATATTCACATCAAAACCATTTTGATTAAGAATCTTTCCCGCTTCTTGCGTTGAGCGGATTCCGCCCATGGTGTCTTCCACTACAAATACTTCAAACTCACGCGGCAGGTCGGCAAAAGCACTATTGAGTTTTCCCGATTGAATCCAATCGCCCGCAGACTGCAGGCTCACCCATTCATTGTCCGTCAAAGCCGCTGCAATCGCTGCCAATGCGTGGACAGGCGAAGGCTTGATCAACTTGCTCGTGTCAAGTCCGCGTTGGGCGGCTAGGTATTCTAGTTTTCCAAAAGCGATCAAAGGGATATCAGCCAATCCCACTAATTCCAGTGCGATCTCCGCTTCGGGCGCATACCCAAAATGGGAATCGCTCACTTTGCGCGGCGGCGCTGACGGGCGGGCTGTCAGCCCTGCCATATACATGTTTGATTGACGCAGTTTCCTGCGGACCGCGTCGTTGATATTTGATCTGTCATGTGTATGTAAATAAGATTCTGTTTCAACTTCTGCTGGAAGGTCGTACGTTTTACTGAACATTATGTTTCCAAGGGAATAATGTTGAAACAGACGCATTGTCTGTGAGAAATTTACGTTCCTTGATTGACTCAGAATATTGACTCGCAGATCTATTGGGATGTGGGGGAAGCATCCATGCTGGAGAGCAGCTTCGGCGGGATATTGACCAGCGATGTGTTCAAATTCAGGGATGATGAGTTCGCGAGGCATGTATCCGTTGACATTTCTCCCGATTTCTACTGCCGCAGAATATAGATCGGCGGGTAGTTTCAAGTTTGGGCGGTGAGAGAGGATGTCATTCCATAAAGTTGCCAGCAGCAGCGGAACCATATCCCATTCACTGAAAATTCCACGCTTCTCCAACTCCGCTAGTTTTTCTTCTGGAAAATCAAAATGAGACAACCCCATCAGACTCGCAAAATGATTTAATGTGGCGTGCAGTGCGGCGCGATACCCGCCAGGTTGAACCAGCACACCATCAATATCTAATAAGATGATGCGCTTCATTTATGTCGCTTCTCCAACTCAGCAATGATATGCGCAGGAGTCAGTCCGCGTGCAGCAAGCAAAACCAGCGTGTGGTAGGTCAGGTCCGCGACTTCTTCGATTAACCGCTGGTCTTCTTGTGCCAACGCAGCGACAACAACTTCAGTCCCTTCCTCACCCACCTTCTGTGCGATCTTCGGCAAGCCTTCATTGAAGAGACTCGTCGTATACGACTTCTCGTTGGGATTCTTTTTCCGATCTTCGATCACATCAAACAACCATTGAATGCTCATTTCGATTCTCCAATTCTTTAAACACAAAGGGCATGAAGTACACAAGGGTTTTCCTTCGTGCTCTTTGTGTTTAAATGCTTCTATAAAAACACGTCTGCTCACCCGTATGGCACGCCGGACCCGCAGGCTCGACCAGCACCAACAACGTATCCGCATCACAATCCACGCGGATTTCGACCACCTTCTGCACATTGCCCGATGTCGCGCCCTTATGCCAAATCTCCTGACGACTTCTTGACCAGAAAACGGTTTCGCCTGTTTCGCGGGTTAATCGCAAAGACTCAGCGTTCATCCAC
>JAEURE010000406.1 GCA_016789485.1 Anaerolineales bacterium
CAGTCGCTGCGTTGTTGAAGATTTTCATCATCCGCAAGACGTCTGATGAGCTGAATGCATTTGCATGAGCTTGCATTTGGGTTTTGACTTCGCGCGTGGCTTCGACTTGATCGGGATTGCCCATTTGAATGAGCATGAGACCGCGCATGTATTCGACAATTTGACGCGCAAGGGAACGCGGGTCTGCGCCAGAGTCCAGCGCGCGATGGATGGTTTCGAGACCGCGCGCAGGTTGGTTTTCAAGAACCGAGTTGACGAGATCGAGAACCGTTTGGCTGGTTGCGGTGCCGAGGACTTGCTGCGCGAGGGCAAGCGTGATCTTCGTGCCAGTGGACGAAAGTTGATCGAGCAGAGATTGCGCGTCGCGCATGCCACCCGCCGATTGACGGGCAATCAGGGTGAAGGCTTCTTCGTCAACCTGCATATTTTCGGAAGCGGCAATCTGCTTTAAGTTTGTGACGATCTCGTCGATGGGCACGCGGCGAAACTCATGCCGCTGGCAACGCGAAAGCACCGTGGCTGGGATTTTGTGAATTTCAGTGGTCGCCAAAATGAAGATGGCGTGCGGCGGCGGCTCTTCGAGAGTTTTCAGCAGAGCGTTGAACGCCGCCGTGGAAAGCATGTGGACTTCATCAATAATGTAGATTTTGTATTTGCCCTGCGACGGCGAAAAGTTGATCTTATCGCGCAAATCTCGAACATCGTCCACGCTGGTATTGGAAGCCGCATCGATCTCGATGAGATCCATAAAGCGGTTCTCATTAACGGCCTGGCAATAGTCACAGGTGTTATCGGGTCGCTGTGCAGGGTCTTCGTTGAGGCAGTTAACTGCCTTCGCAAGCAAACGCGCCACGGTAGTTTTGCCTGTGCCGCGCGGACCTGCGAAAAGATAGGCATGACCAACGCGGTCTGCTTTGATGGAGTTAGTGAGAGTCTGGACAACGTGATCTTGTCCAATGACTGCATCCCATCCTTTGGGGCGGTATTTTCGGTAGAGGGCTTGGGTCATTTTATTGGGTGGAAAACGAGTGAACAGGCAGGTTATATTGGTTGCAAGGTTTCATTTGTTTTCCGAATCATAGCACAGAATATCCGCGCGTGAAACAATCGGGAAATAACAATATGTCAGGGAAGTTCCGTCATCAGAAAATCATCAAAGGAGACGTCAGTTTTTACCGCCTCAAGCGCGCTCCAGGTAATCACACCCACCTTGCCCGAGGTAAAAGATGAATCAGGGACGGAATCAACCTGCTGACCGTCTACATACAAGGTCAGGACGCCATTTCCACAATCCGCGCCGAGGCGATAGGATGGGGCATTTTGCTGAATCAGGCTCGAGTATCCCCACTGCTTGCCATTGGTGAGAAAATTATCAAGCACACCCGAATCTACTCTGGCAATCACGTACTGTCCGCTGGGGGTAATGGCGAAGTAATGGAAGGATTGTCCATCAGCCTGTTGATTGCACATTAAGCCAAAAGCGGTATGCTGATCGGTGTCGTTGTTAATCACGGTCGCTTCCAGATGCACATCTCCATAGGCAATGCTATTGGGCGTATTCCAGACAAACCAATTCCTGGTGTAAATGATCATCCGCATGGCACCATCTTGATACTGGACGGAGCTGTTTGAATCTTCGATGGTGCCCCAGGTTCGATTCGTCCCTGAAAAATCA
>JAEURE010000407.1 GCA_016789485.1 Anaerolineales bacterium
GAGACTCCGTTCGTTGTCCCGCCGCCTGGATGGTGGGATGTCTATTTCACGGATCCGTTGGTTATTAATAATCCGAACAACCCCGCCGGATCAATTCAGGAGAAGTTAATTCAGCTGATCGATGAGGCGCAGGTCAGCATTCATATTGCGTCATTCGAGTTCAATCTCACCCCTGTGGCAGAGGCGTTGATCGCTGCAAAGAATCGCGGTGTGGATGTGAAATGGGTGACAGATGATAAGAATGGCCTGGAGTATGACATCCAGCCTGGGCGTGGACAATTTTCATTGCTCATTGGGGCAGGCATCGAAGTTAAGGATGATGCGCGCGCAGCATTGATGCATAATAAGTTTTGGGTGTTCGATCAGAAAATTGTTTGGACTGGCTCAACGAACATCACGGTCAATGGGATTTTCAAGCAGAACAACAATGTCCTTGTTATTCGTTCTCCTGAGATCGCATTTGCCTACGAGCGCGAATTTCAGGAATTGTGGAATGGACAATTTGGTCCGCGCGCGCCGTCGACGATCAATAATCAATGGGCGATTTTGGATGGCACACCTGTGCAGGCATTGTTTTCCCCTGAAGATAAGATTGTCAGCAACCTGATTGCCCTGGTGAAAGACGCGCAGATAAGCGTCCGTTTTCTGGCATTTAGCTTTACGGATTATCCTTTGGCGCAGGTGATGATAGACCGGGCGAAGGCGGGGTTGGATGTAAAAGGTATTTTTGAAACATTTGGGAGCAGCAGCCCGAATTCGGAACTGCAAACATTTTGGTGCGCGGGTGTGCCTGCAAGGCAGGATGGCAATTCAAGTTTTTTGCATCACAAGTTGATCATCGTCGATAACACGATTGTGGCAACCGGTTCATTGAATTTTTCGTCGAATGCGGATGATTCAAACGAAGAAAATATGGTCATTGTAGATAACGCCGAGATCGCCGCATTGTATATGCAGGAATTTGAGAAGCTTTGGAATCAGGCTCAGGATGTAAGTCCAACCTTGTTTGCCTGCCAATAAACCCATTTCGATAATTACATTTATCCGGTAAAAAAATTATCTTCGTTCAAGCGTGACGTTTGCGGCGTGGAGTATAATCAACTCATGAACGCCTTGTCTGGCAATGAAATTGTCAGCGCCGCTTTCTTTGCGGTTGTGAACGTGTATCTGGTCGGCAATGATGCCTGACCAGATTTTTTATTTTAAGGAGCATTATGCGACTCAGTAAACTTGCTAGTGAAATTGTAGAATCTCCGACCCTGGCTTTGAATGAGGAAGCGCGCCTGTTGCGCGAACGTGGGGAGGCGGTCATCAACTTGGGGATTGGTGAGCCAAAGAATAAAACGCCAATTGCAGCGATTCTGTCTTCAGGGGCAAAGCTTTCCAGTGGGGAAGTGAAATATACGCCGCCTGATGGATTGCCCTCCATGAAAAAGGCGGTCATCCGCTACACGGAGGAAAACTACAACCGCCTCGTTGCCCCAGAAAACGTGATCGTCACCAATGGGGCAAAACAATCTCTCTACAATATCTTCTATTCCATTTTGAATCCGCAGGATGAAGTGATCGTCATTGCGCCGTACTGGGTATCCTACCCTGAGATGATCAAAATGTGTATGGGTGTTCCTGTGATCGTGACGCCTGAAGATGGAACGTTCAC
>JAEURE010000408.1 GCA_016789485.1 Anaerolineales bacterium
CACTTTTTGCGAGCGCCATTAATGCCTCGGCGCGGGCGGCATGATCATCATCCGCATATGACAAGGCTTCGGCGGATAACGTCTCTGCCTGACGATAATTGCCTTGAGCACGGTTAACCTCTGCAAGCCGGGTCAATGCGCGGCAGATGCCACTTGAACTATTTTGTGCCGCAAATGATGAACGCGCATCTTCAAATGCTGCCACCGCAGCACCCGTCTGACCGAGCCGCCAATGGGCATTGCCATGCTGTAAAAGCAATTCGGGCTTGGCTTTCATCACATTGATGGGCAGAGCGCTTAAATAATGGTGCAGGACTTCTACCCGCCCGCGCTCGATGTAATCGGCGGCAAAGATGGATACAACACGCCCTGCGGACTCATGATCCTGCGCATTGAGATAATGGGACAGCGCCGCTTCAAACTCGCCTCGCGACTCATAGTGTTTGCCCGCGCTTCTTTCCAACCCGATAATTGATTCTGTTTCGACGCGTTGCAGGCGGCTGACGAGGAATTCACAGAACAGGTAGTGATAGCGATACCAACGTCGCTGCGAATCTAAACTGGAAAGGAAAAGGTTCTGCTTTTCCAACTCTTCCAAAATGGATTGGGCGTTCTTAACACCCGCCACCGCATTGCAGGCAGAAGCATCCATTTGGCTAAGGATGGAAGTTCGCAATAAGAACTGTTGTATATCTTCCGGCAGACGCTTGAATACCTCTTCTGCCAGGTAATCGAAGACAAATTGCTGCGAACCGCTCAAGCCTGAAAGCATGGCGTTGACATCTTGCGCATCGCGTCCATTTAAAGAAGAGCGCACGATCTGTAGAGCTGCTACCCAGCCTTCGGTCTTTTCACTCAACAGGCTTAAGCTTTCGTTTGAAATATCAGGCAGACTGGACTGCATCCAATTGAAAACTTCTTCATCGCGGAATCGCAGGGATGAGGTACGCAATTCAGCAAGTTGACCACGTGCCCGCAAACGCGCTAACGCCAATGGAGGATCCATACGGGTGGAGATGATGAGCCGTAGCCCTTCTGGGGCATTCTCTAATAGAAAGTCCACCAGTTGGTGAACGACAGGGCTGGTGACGTAGTGATAATCTTCCAAGACGATCAGCCAGGGAGTTTCGATCTGTTCGGCAAGTTCGTTGACCAGAACGGTCAATACCTGTTGGGGAGAAATGGTCGCTTCGGCGCTGTCTAACAAAGATTGGGCGGTTTGGCCGATGGCCTGGGTCACCAAGTCAGGGGCGTGTTTCATGCTCCTGAGTGCTTCGATCAGATAGGTGAGGAAAACGGTCGGGTCGGAATCTTGTGCGTCGAGGGTGTACCAGGCAAAAGGTAAGGAAGAAGCGTTGATAAAATCGGAAAGCAGGGTTGTTTTGCCATATCCAGCCGGGGCGGAGAGCAGCGTAAGGCGTTTATCTGCTGTTGAATCCAGCCAATCCAGCAGGCGCGGGCGGGGCAAAAGCTCAGGACGCGGGCGGGGTACGAGAAATTTTGTACGAAGAAGGATGGAAGGTTTCATGAGTAGCAGCGGTTAAGTGAGACCATTATAGTCGCCGAAAATCTCAATTTGCAAACTATTTGCAAATTGGGCAT
>JAEURE010000409.1 GCA_016789485.1 Anaerolineales bacterium
CTGATACTGCGGAAAAAGCCTTGCATAAAGCCCAAGCATTTTTTCGATCCGCTCCTCGTCACCGGAGCCGAGCAACTCATATACAGCGACATTTTCCACTTGCTTCACGGAAGTCAGGGACATTACTTCTCGTCCTCACCAAAATTCAGTTTATCCAGAACACTGGCTCCGCGGGTGCGGCGTTTTAATTGCCAGCTTAGCATGCTTTGTTCATAGGTAGCACGGACTCGAAAAGCAGCGTAGATGGCAAACAAGGCAATTACAATCCCTAGACCAAGATAGATCAGCGAATACTGTTCCCGCGCAAAACCAAATCTCAACCCTAGAACAATAATGACAAAAGCAACCAGGCTTCCAATGATCGTTCCTGCGGAAGGCAGGTAACTATCAATGAACATGCTGACCCGCCCGCGTTTCTCGTTCGGGACCATGGCTTGAAACGCCTTGCGGGCGGATAGATCCACAGTGTCATAGGTCACTCGCGAAACGCCCTGGGAAATCGCACTGCTTACATAGCCGGGGATGAAAAAATTCGCGACGATCGACCCAAGCATCACAAACGGTTGAATGAGAAAACTTCGCTTCAGGGAAACACGCTCAATGATCTTTGCAGAAACGCTTTGCGCAAAAATCGACACGAAAGCAATCACAAGATTGTACTGAGCATAAAAGGATTGAAAGCCGGTTCCCAGATCAAGCTTCGCGTCGGAAAGAACATCATATAGAAGAATGGTCATCACACTGCCGGCCGCCAACATTCCCAAAGCGGACCAGGCAAAAGCTGGCACAGTTTTAATGAACTCCCAGCCTTCTGAAAGGGTTTCCTTTAGTGATTCTTGCGCATCAATCGGCGGAGGAAGTTTAACAGCCCGAAGCCCGGTTTGTGCTATCAGATAGGCAACGAAAAATATCGAGGCGTTGAGCAACAACAACTTAACGGGACCAAATTCCAACCTGGCATCGATCGCTCCGATCCCCAAACCAACGATGGTTCCTAGAAAGGCAAAATTTGCAATGAATGGCATCACGCGGCGCCCTGTCGCAGGGTCGTATATGTCGTTGACGAGGATCCAGAATACGACGGGAAAGAAGCGCCACTGCTGGTCGTTCAGGAGATATATGAGCGTATAACTGATCGATGCGGGAAAAGATTTGGAAAGAAAAGTCAAAGGCAATATGGCATATAAGAGCACGAAGACAAGCAGGACCCCACCCAGCAGTTTGATACGGTCAAAACGATCAACGATAAGAGATTGGATGCCGGTTGCCAGAATGAGCAAAACCATATCCACGGCCCAAACCAGAAGGATGTAGTGGTCCTTCACCTCGGCTAAAAACCCGCTGACAGATACGACTTTGGTAACGCCCATCGCCGCATAGTTTGCAAATAAAATAAAGCCGAGGGCTAAAACCAGCCTCGACTCACCTGTACGTAATGGGAACCACTGTTTAAGTCGTTCGATCATGAATTTCCACGGTTTTGATTATTTTTTTACAGCATTCAGGATGCATCTGACTGGATGTATTTTTCAGGATCCTTATCAAAGGCAGCTTTACAGCCGGGGGCGCAAAA
>JAEURE010000040.1 GCA_016789485.1 Anaerolineales bacterium
CCTCGAACTTGGGCTCGGACATCATCCAGCGTCGGCTGAAGGCCCGTGGCGCCGCCGGCGAGGAATACGAGAAGACCAAGTCCGAGGTGATGGACGTGCTGCGCGGACACTTCCGCCCCGAGTTCATCAACCGCATCGACGAGATCATCATGTTCTCGCCGCTCTCTCTCGAACAAATGGAAGAGATCGTGGTGCTGCAAATGAAAGAGGTGCAAGACCGCCTCAACGAACACAACATTGCGGTGCAGTTGACCGATGCCGCCCGCACCTGGCTTGCCAAGGAAGGCTTTGACCCAGCTTTCGGCGCCCGTCCGCTGCGCAGGGCCATCCAGAAATATGTCGAGAGTCCGCTTTCGGTGGAATTGCTCGGCGGAAAGTTCAAGGATGGAGCTGTGGTGGTCGTGGATGTGGATGAGAAGGAAAACAAGATCATCTTCCACACCGAAGCGAGCACTGTGAAGAAGACAAAACATAAAGTGAACGCGTAAGAAAAACAGCGCGAGGCTTAGCCTCGCGTTGTTTTTTTAAATCAGTTGTGAGCAAATTACCGGGGAGATTCTGCTGATAAACAGGGTCAACTTTCCGTTAAGGAGGAGGCGCTGCGTTTCCTTAGCCCGAATGTCCTAATCCGATTTTCAGCAATCCAAAGTATCATCAGACAATCTTTTAATAATGCCAGAGGAAAAAACATGACAGAAGAAAAATCAAGTACTACTGCAATCGTGATAGGCATTGTCGTTTTACTATGCTGTATCTGCCTGCTGGTGGCGGGCATCGGCGGATATGCATTTTACTCATTTGCCCAAACCATGCCGGAAACTGATTTTCCAGTATTAATTCCGGACGATAGCACCCCCACCGTTGAACCCGAGATGACACGCCCGCCCATTGATTCAGTTTCCGACGAAACATTGAACACGTTGGAAAATACCATCGTCCCGCCCAATGACCCGCGCGAATTAGCCTGCCGCTTGCAGGGATTATGCGATGTTCCTGAAGTAATGGCAACCTCTGCCGCGCCGCGCTCCATTGGTGACAAGCAAAACTTTTGGGTTTCAAACCTTGATACCATCACCAACTCTGAGGTGCAAGCCACCCTGCAATACATCACCCCGCATGTTTATTTTTGGGTGCAGGACGGCGTCTCCTTTGACCAGGACGAAATGAAAGCTTTGGTGGATGAATTTGAAAATAAGATCTACCCCACCAACCGGGAATTCTTCGGCAGTGAATGGTTGCCGGGCATTGACGGTGACGAGCATATCTATATCCTCTACGCCCGCGGACTCGGCTCTTCCATCGCCGGATATTTCTCTTCTTCTGATTCAGTTCACCCACTGGTGCAGGAATATTCCAATGGACATGAGATGTTCCTGTTCAATGCGGATAACACCTTCCTCGGCGATAATTTCACATACGGAGTTCTCGCGCATGAATTCCAGCACATGATCCACTGGAAGCAGGATGGCAATGAAACTTCATGGCTGAATGAGGGTTCTTCGGAACTTGCAGCCTTCCTGAATGGGTATGACCCCGGCGGCTTTGACTGGGTTTACATCAGCGACCCGGACCAGCAACTTAACGACTGGCCCAATGAACAAGGTGCAACCACCCCACATTATGGCGCCGGCTTCCTGTTCATGAATTATTTCCTCAACCGTTTTGGAGAAGACGCCACAAAACTGCTGGTTAAAGATCCAGCCAATGGACTAGACAGCGTGGAAGATGTTTTGCGTGAAATTTCCGCAACAGATCCAGCGACGGGTCAGCCCATCTCTGCTGATAATTTTTTCATAGATTGGGCAGTCACAAACTTTGTGCTGGATAAATCAATCGGCGATGGTCGTTACATTTACGATAATTATCCGGGCGCTCATCGCGCCTCTGCCACAGAGACGATCTTCTCCTGTCCGCAATCAACTGTCACACGGGATGTGCATCAATACGGTGTGGACTACATTGCCATTGAATGCGCGGGCGATTACACCATCTCATTCACCGGCTCCACTGTGACGGGCCTGCTGCCCGCCAATCCTTATTCCGGTCAATATGCCTTCTGGTCAAACAAAGGCGATGAATCGAACATGACCCTGACCCGCGAATTTGATTTCAGCAATGTCAGCGGCCCCATCGAGCTGTCCTTCCAAACCTGGTATGACATTGAAACCGATTGGGATTATCTATATCTCGAAGTCTCAGAAAATGGCGAGAACTGGCAAATCATCACAACCCCATCGGGCACGGGAACAGACCCATCCGGTAATTCCTACGGCTGGGGTTACACCGGAGTCACCAATGGTTGGATCGAAGAGAAGGTTGACCTCTCAGATTTTGCCGGCAAAAAGGTTTTCATCCGGTTTGAATATCTCACCGATGCGGCAGTCAATGGAGAAGGCTTTTTGCTGGATGATGTCAGGGTGGATGCAGCAGGCTACAGTTCCGATTTTGAAGCGGATGACGGCGGCTGGCAGGCGGAAGGATTTGTGCGAGTCCAAAACGTTCTTCCCCAAACGTTTGGTCTGGCTCTGATCAAAACAGGTGATTCCAGCGTGAGCATGATCCCGCTCAATGACGATCAAACTGCTGAGATCAAAATTTCGTTGAAGTCCGGCGAAAAAGCATATCTGGTTGTTTCCGGCACGACCCGTTTTACCCGCGAACCTGCCATCTACCAGTTCGAAGTTCGGTAGCAAAGGAAGCATTGAGAACATCCCGCAGACAAATTGTCTGCGGGATGTTTGTTTTGAAACAGTAATTTATTTTGCAAAATTGTCTGTCAAAATTCAGACGTACTGACTTATAATCTTATAAGCATTCATGACAGCATCCAAAAGACCTTCTGGTGAGCGAAAGACCATCGCCGTACTTGGGGCGCAATTGACCCGCGCGTGGGGGGCTGAATTCATGGCAGGTGTGTTGGATTCTGCCAGGGCCCAGGACGTTAATGCAGTGTATTTTGAAGGCGGGAAACCAATTGCCATAGCAGCGCCTCCCAATGAAGGGCGTTCCTATGGTTTATATGACCTGATCAAACCCGGCAAATTTGACGGCATCATTCTCTCGGCAGATATGGGTCACGGCCCTTCTGCAGAGGACATTAAGAATTTCTGTTTGTCCTTTGCCCCCACGCCAATCGTATCGTTTTCCGTTCCTGCAGAGGGAGTCACTTCGATCATGGCGGACAACGAAGGTGGAATGCGTTCCGTAATCCGTCATTTGATCGAAGAGCATGGATATCAACGCATCGCGTTCCTGCGCGGTACCCCGGGACAACTGGATGCCGACCAGCGTTTCAATGCCTACAAGGAAGAACTAACAGCCCATAACATCCGCTTCGATGAGCGCCTTGTCGTGGAGGGAGATTACACGCAGGAAAGCGGGCGCAGCGCAATCCGCACTTTGTTGGATGAACGCGGCGTCCAGGTGCAAGCCATTGCCGCATCCAATGACCGCATGGCATTTGGCGCGTTGGAAATGCTGCAACAGCGCGGCATTCATGTGCCAGACAAGGTGGCATTGACCGGTTTTGACGATATCAGCGACACACAATCCATGGGAGTGCCGTTGACCACAATCCGCCAATCATATTACGCAGCCGGCCAGATGGCATTTAACACATTGCTAAAACACATGGAAGGGGAAACTTTAGGAGAACTAAAAGTGCTGCCCTCCAACCTGGTGGTACGCTGGTCATGCGGTTGTTTGCCGGAGAGCATCAAAAGAGCCGTTGTTCTTCCCAGGGAAGTGGCGCATACGGCAAAACTGGAAAACAAACGCGAAGCCGCCATCCGCTCTTTGTTTGCAGCGGCGGGCATACCAGAAACTGACCCGTCCCGTGACCAATATGTAGATGTTTTTGGGCGCACCTGGAACGTATTCCTTGCCAGCCTGCGCGAAACCGACTCAAGTGATGCCTTTCTCAAGATGGTACAGACCTCAATGGAAGTACTTCAAAAAAACGGGTATGACTTCAGCGTCTGGCATAATGTATTATCCACCTTCAGAAAATACGCTTTGGGCGGCATAACAAACAATACCACCATGCTGCAAGCTGAAAATCTCTTTCAACAGGCGCGCATCCTGGTAGGGGAATTATCCCAACGGGCACAAGCGTATCGGCGTATACAGTCTGAAAAGAAAGAAGAGCTGTTAAATAATTTTAGTTTTTCCATGGCACCTGCCATGAGCCTGGAGGGAATTGGGGAGGCGCTCTCCAAGCACTTTCCGCTGCTGGGTCTGCAGCGTTGGTATGTCATGTTCTACAGCGATGTCAGCACACCAGGTTCCATTTCTTCTCCCCCGCCGGAGAGTTATCGCCTGTTATTACAATACGATGAGAAGCAGTTTCAGATCCCAAAAGAAAAGACCACACTGGGCACCGGACGACTCGCGCCGCGCGGGAAAACTCCCGAAGATTACCGATACGATGCAGTTGTAATGCCTCTTATTCTGGCGAGTAACCGCTTCGGTTTCATGTGGGTAGAGATGGGACCGGATGATTGGGACATCTACGTCCGCTTGAAGAATCTGCTATCCAGCGCGCTCCTGCGAACCATGCTGGTACAGCAGCGTGAACAGGCTCAAAAGGAAGTGGAACGTCTCCTGGGTGAGGCGCGTGAACGGGCTGTGGAATTAGCCCGGGCGCGGGATGTGGCAGAAAAAGCCGCAGCGCAAAACGCAAAGCTTTTTGAGTCTGAGCAGGACCGGCGTCGCGCAGCCGAAGCGCTGGCACGTTCATCGCGCCAATTGTCTTCATTGACCACCATCGAAAAATTACCCCAGCAGATCCTCGAACAATTAAAGCAGGTGCTTCCGTTCGACCATGCTATTTTATTCATGGAAGATGTCAACGGAATGCCGCATATCCGCTCGAATTATGGCATGCCTGAAAACGCTGACCTTAAAGAATTCAAATTAAAGATCGGGGACGTGGATTTTTACAAGACGGCTGTGCGAAAAGGCGAAACGCTTCTCGTCAGTGATACAAACAAAGTCGAAGGATGGCATCAACCTGAATGGCTGCCGCGTGACCGCTCCTGGCTGGGCGTACCTCTTTATTCAAAAGATAATGTGGTCGGACTGCTTGCGCTGGGACGCTCCAACCATTCCTTCAATCAAGATGACAGCCTGCTTGTGACCACCTTCGCCATGCAAGCAACCGTGGCCCTGGAAAACGCGCGTTTATATGACGAAGTTACAAGGATGAACCAGATCATGGAACGCATGGTTTCTCAGCGTGTGGAAGAATTGAACAACGCATACAACACACTTGCAAAACACGATAAAAATAAATCCTCTTTCATTCAAGTGGCCGCGCATGAATTACGCACGCCGCTCACCGTCATCAAAGGCTATCTCGGAATGTTAAAAGCCGACACCATTATTCAGGGCAACCCCATGCTCCTGCAAGCCATCGAAGGCGTAATGCAGGGGACAAACCGTCTGCACCAGATCGTGAACAGCATGTTGGATGTAGCGCGCCTTGAAAACCAAGTCATCAGCCCGCATGTGGAAGCCGTGAGTTTGGGATTGATCCTGCGGCTCGTCCACAAGGATTACGTGGAAGACCTTGCGCTTCGAAACATAACTTTTGAAATGGCTCCGTCCATCAAGGATATCCCCCCGCTGCTGGCTGACCCCGAACTCCTCAAAAAAGCATTGGACCATGTTATCGTCAATGCCATCAAATTCACACCAGATGGCGGCTCGATCCACATCGCGGCCAAGGTGGTGGAAGATCCGCGCCAGGGCGAAATGGCAGAGATCAGCGTGAAAGACAGCGGCATCGGCATTGACCCTGAACACCACAAGATCATCTTTGAAAAATTATATCAATTGGGGAAAGTGGAATTGCATTCCTCCAGCCGCACAAATTACAAGGGCGGCGGGGCCGGGCTTGGGCTGGCAATTTCAGCGGGCATCGTCAAGGCATTTCATGGAAGCATGTGGGTCGAAAGCGAAGGTCATGACGAAGAGCATTTCCCTGGAAGCACCTTCTTTATCCGTCTGCCGCTGGCAAAGCAATAAACAATAAAAAATGCGGCGTGTACACGCCGCATTTTTTATTTGACACCGTTCCCATTCCTGCGGGAATGCTCCTCGCCTGCAAACATTCCATTGAGTTGCTCGCGCAACGGTTCAAGAATGCCTATGTGCATCAGCATCAGCGCTGAAATGGAGATCATGACAATGAAAATTGTAAAATCACCAAGCAGCATCCATCCATTTGGATTGATGGTAAAAACATAGCGATACACGATCACAAATAATTGCAGCACACTGATGATCAGGAGCGGAATGGCAAAGGGACGCAGGTCATGGCCCTCCACAAGCAGGTGCAGGCAGATCAACACACACAACCCGCCAAGCAGCATCACCAAATATGCCCAGAAGTGAAGGCCGTCGTACGTTTGCATATAAAGCTTTTGAATGACCTTGATGTACAGGATTCCGACCGCAGCAAGACAAGCCCAGGCATAAATCTTAATGACCATGGGATAGACTAAATTCCCAAAACCGCGAATACTGACCAAACCAATTCCCCAACCGAAGAAAAATGAAAACCCCAGCACAACGACCTTGACCAAAATCCCTTCCAAACTGCTGGCAAGGCCGTCATCGAATACATCGAGCACCAGTTTCGCCGCCCCAAACATAGATACGGTCAATGCTGCGATACTGACCAGCATGGTGACCAGGCTCAACATTCCCCGTGTATCTACCTTCTTTCGAGGTTTTGTCTTTCTTTCCACAAATGGCGGGACGTGCGGTAATTGTCTTTGCGGTTCTGTCATGGTCATCTCCCAGCCTGTACGATTTTAATCTATTTCATTTTTTCACGAAAATCGTAAATACCATCATTGACGGCCCAACGAGCGCTGCATTTCGGGCAAAGTAAATGATTTTCTTTATCTTTCAAGTCACCACTGCCACAGACTGGGCATTTGAACAAGCCAATTACATTCATGGGAATTTCAACTTTCTGCAAGGTACCTTTCACTTTGGCTTTCACAAAAACACTTGGGGTCATCTGCCAAAGCGCCCCTGTCGGCTGGAAGAGACCATCCAGCGCGGCAAGCAGCTTCGCAGGAACAAGGCGCTTGAGAAATCCAAGGCGGAAGTGCGAAACTGTGAGCGTCTTTTCAATGGCGAAGCCCAGTGAGCCCAGCCAGTTGCGGATGGCTTTCGGGTGAAAGTCGAAGTTCAGTTTTACGAATTCCACCGGCTCCAATGAGAATGGATTCCAATCCTGCTTTCCAAGCCAATATCGTATGATGGACTTGAGATTTAACTTATTCGCGAACTCAAGGATAAAGACTGCGCCGGGTTGTAAAATGTTCCGAACCTGCTCCAACGCCTTCGGGGCATCCGCCATGTGGTGCAGGGCACGGATCATCGTGGCAGAATCAAATAAACGGTCCAGAAACGGGAGGCGGTAAATGTCAGCTGCCACATAAATGAACTTGTCGGAGCGTCCCAGCCGCTGCTGGGCTTGAGTCAGTTGAGTGGTCGAATAATCCAAAAGAACGATGCGGTCAAAGCCTGTGTAGCGCGGCGTGTTGCGGCCAGCGCCTGCGCCCAGTTCAAGCATGAGTCTGCCGTTTTTCGGGAGCATTCGCTTGAGGGCAATGGCTTCGGCACGATCTTCATATTCGCGTCCGCCCTGCTCCCAAAAGGATTGTTGATAATCAGAGCCTTCGTAGTTACAAACGGGAGGAGTGGTGGTCATAGTTGAATAGTGTAGTGGTTTTTTAGTTTTTGGTCAAACAATCAAATAGTCGAACAGCATGCGGCTGCCCGACTATTGAAATACGAACTTAACGAAATTGTTCTGCTATCTGCCAATGGCTCGATACGTGAAACCCATTTCTCTCATAAGAGCAGGATCGTAAATGTTGCGTCCATCGTAAACAACCGGGGATTTGAGCAGGCTCTTCACCTTCTCAAGGTCAAGTTGTTTGAATTCATTCCATTCGGTGACAACGATCAGCGCATCACAATCTTTTGCCATTTTATACGGCTCATCAAAGAAATCCACCGCAGGGAGAATGGGGCGGGCAACTTCCATTGCCACCGGATCGTAGGCGCGGACTTTCGCGCCGGCTTTTATCAATTCCTCAGAAATATCGATGGAGGGCGCATCGCGCATATCATCTGTATTTGGCTTGAATGCCAGCCCAAGCAAGCCGATGGTCTTGCCTTTCAGGCTTCCACCAACCATGGTCTTGACATGTTCCACAGCAGCCTTTCGGCGGTCATAGTTGACTTCCATCACATCGTTCAAAATACGGGGATTGAGTCCCTTTTCCTTTGCCATGAAGGCCAGCGCTTCTACATCCTTGGGGAAACACGATCCGCCCCAGCCAAGACCTGCATCTAAAAAGTGACGGCCGATACGCGCATCGTAGCCCATGCCTGCGGCCACCTCTTTCACGTCTGCGCCGACAAGTTCGCACAAGTCAGCCAGCTCGTTCATAAAGGAGATTTTTGTGGCAAGGAAGGCATTGCTGGCATATTTGATCATTTCCGCCGTTCGCAAATCAGTAATAACAATGGGAGCGCGTAATGGCAAATGCAAATGAGCGACCTTGTTCGCAGCGTCCTTGTCCAACGACCCGATCACCGTACGGTGGGGACTCATGAAGTCGCCAATGGCGGAACCTTCGCGCAAGAATTCGGGGCAGGAAACAACAGAGAAGCTGATCTGCTTGGGCTGGGCACCCTTAACAATGTCTGCAACCCAGTCCCCAGTCCCGATCGGAACCGTGGATTTGTTGATGATGACCAGCGGAGCAGTCATATTCTCCGCAATCGATCTGGCAGCGGCAGCCACGTACTGCAAATCAGCGGCACCTTCTGCATCAGACGGAGTGCCTACGGCGATGAAGGCATATTCTGCGCCCTTTAAAGCCTCTTTGTAGGAGGTGGTGAAGGAGATGCGCCCGCCATTCACATTGCGTTTGACCAGTTCATCCAACCCCGGTTCATAAATGGGCATAATGCCTTTTTTAAGATTTTCCACACGCTGTTCGTTCACATCCAGCGCAACAACTCGGTTACCGAGGTCGGCAAAGCACGCGGCAGTAACCAAGCCGACGTATCCCACGCCGACGACACAAATTTGTTTCATAAGTTTTCCTCTTGATTGAAAAGATTTTTGAAATAAACCACGATCATTGAACCTTGCTTAACCAGTATTCCACAGATTCCACAAGATCAAGCAAGTCCATGGGTTTGGTAATGTACTCGTCACAGCCCGCATCCATGGCTCTTTGACGATCGACGGGCAGGACATGTGCGGTGAGCGCGATCAAAGGAATGGCCGATGTGCGCTTATCGCTTTTGATCAGACGTATGGCAGTCCAGCCATCCATCTCAGGCATCGAAAGATCCATAATGATCAGATCGGGCATTTGCTTCGTAGCCGCATTTACCCCGTCACGTCCGTTCATCGCCAGAAAAGTATCGTACCCATTCTTTTCCAGGATAAAACGCACAAGCTCATAGGTATCCATATTATCTTCAACGACCAGGATACGGCCTTTGCTCATCCCTTAAATATACTACGTCTCACAAATGCGGGCAATGTGTACAAGTACCCGAATGGGTATAATCAATCAATGCGACTGCTTTTTGTAACGGATGCCCGTTCGCCCATTTCTCAAAACTGGATGCGTTTTTTTTCAAATCGCGGTGATGAAATCTATATTGCCACCACTTTTCAAAGCGCCGAGATGGATTTCCCCGTCAAACAGATGGAATTCACGCCCGTGGCTTTTAGCTCTGCCAAAAAGCAGTCTTCCCGCCCTGGCTCCGCCTCTTCACGGACCTTGAGCCTGCGTACGCTTATCAGGCAGTGGCTTGGTCCCTTGACGATTCCCCGCTCCGCGCAAAAATTACGCGCCTTCATTCAGGAAGTTCAGCCAGACATCATCCACGCTATGCGCGTGCCATATGAAGGGATGTTGGCGGCATACGCACTGAAGAGCCTCATTACTCGTCCCCCATTTCTCGTCTCCATCTGGGGCAATGACTTTACCCTGCACGCCCCATCCACACCGTTGATGGGATGGTATACGCGGCTGACGATGAAATCTGTCAACGCCCTGCACGCAGATGTGGAACGCGATATCCGCCTTGCGAGAGAATGGGGCCTCAGCAAAGAAAACGTTACTTTGGTGGCACCAGGCAACGGCGGAATCCGAAGCGATGTCTTTTATCAGCCAAAAGAATTAGTGAAAAATCCCGTCATCATCAACCCGCGCGGGATTCGTCCATATGTCCGCAACGACATGTTTTTCAAGGCGATTCCGCTGGTGCTGGCAAAACGAAGTGATGCGCGTTTCCTGTGCACGGGGATGCAAGGCGAGGCACAAGTGATGGAATGGGTTCGGGAACTGGAGATTGAGCATGCCGTGGAATTGCTGCCGCTCATCCCACACCTTGAAATGGGTGAAGTTTTTCGCGGCGCGCAGATCGTGATTTCGCCAAGCATTCACGATGGCACGCCGAATTCGCTGCTCGAAGCCATGGCGTGTGGATGTTTCCCTGTGGCTGGTGATTTGGAATCCATCCGCGAGTGGATCACGCATGAGCAGAACGGCTTGCTCGTAAACCCAAACGATCCTCAATCAATTGCAGATGCGATTCTGATGGGATTGGAAAGAGAAGACCTGCGGCGCGATGCCGCAGGTCTGAATACAAAAATCATCTCCGCGCGAGCGGATTATGAAACGAACATGGGAAGAGTTTTGGGATTTTACAAATCCATGTTGTAGAGACGGGAAACCCGCCGCTACAAATCTTTACATCTCCCGCGGCGCTCTCAATGAATCCAGTCGATTGCGCAACTCAATACGGCGCGAATCCGCTGAATGGCGAATATCGTTCATAAAAACCTGTCCACGGTCGCGGAGTTGACCGCGAAGCTGCTCACCAGATTCGGGGGCAAGCAACAACGCCAATACCCCTCCCACCAAACCCCCGGCAAAAATCCCGATCAAAAAGCCAAACATTCTACGCATGGGTGTTTCTCCTTCGTGAAAATATAATGATAGTTTTTGGGACAAATTTCTGATAAATTTATTATAGGCGAAAAAACAAATTTGTGGAATAATGGTACTGTCGCATGTATCCAAACGGAACGTGACGGCACGAATCCTAAAAAAACCGAAATCGCGTGCAAATTAGGGAGCCAGCACGTAATGCGGACTCTACCTTTATCGGAGGGTACCTTGTCAACTGAAACACCAATCTCAACCAACACGTCACAAAGAAAAAAGGTGACTACTCTCACGTTCCGCCAAAAGAAGGAACGCGGCGAGATGATCACCATGCTGACTGCCTACGACTATCCCACTGCAATGGCGGTAGATAAAGCAGGCATTGACTCCATCCTCGTGGGCGATTCGCTGGCGATGGTGGTGCTCGGTTATGAAAACACTCTGCCTGTTACGATGGAAGAGATGTTACATCACGCCCGCGCCGTGGCACGCGGAGCAAAGTCCGCGCTACTGGTCGGCGACATGCCTTTCATGTCGTATCAAGTTTCAGTGGAAGATGCCGTCCGCAACGCGGGGCGCTTTCTGCAAAATGGCGGCATGGATGCGGTCAAACTCGAAGGCGGGCGTAAACGAGCGGATACAATTCGCGCCATCGTTGGCGCAGGAATTCCCGTCATGGGTCATCTCGGCCTCACGCCGCAATCCGTGCATCAGCTTGGCGGGTTCCGCGCACAAGGCAAAACTGCCAGCGCAGCGAAACGTCTGCTGGAAGATGCAAAATTTCTCGAAGACGCGGGCGCGTTCAGCCTCGTGCTCGAGTCTGTCCCTGCAAAATTAGCTGAACTCATTTCCAGACAAATTTCCATCCCCACGATCGGCATCGGCGCAGGCGCAGGGTGTGATGGTCAGGTCTTGGTCACACACGACCTGCTGGGTCTCTTCGAGCGATTCACACCCAAGTTCGTCAAGCAGTACGCAAAACTCCATGAAGACATGCACAAAGCTTTCACTGACTACATTGATGATGTGGAAAGTAAACGCTTCCCCGCTGTTGAACATACCGTTGAGATGAGCGATGAAGAATGGGATGCGTTTCAAAAGGAAATAAGATGAAACAGGATGTTTTATTGGTTGGCACAGGCGCATTAGCTACTTTATTCGCCGCACGCTTGAGCGAAGCGGGTCATTCCGTGTCCATGCTTGGCACGTGGAAGAATGGATTGAAGGCGCTTCAGGAAAACGGTGCACGGATCGTGGATACAAATGGAAACGAACGCGCATACAAAGTCCATGCCACAGATGATCCGCGTGAGGTGCGAGGAGCGAAGCATGCGCTGGTTCTCGTCAAATCCTGGCAGACCGAACGTGCAGCGCATCAGTTAAGAGAATCGCTCGCAGACGATGGACTCGCCATCACTTTACAAAACGGGATCGGCAACAAAGAAACGCTCATTCGGGACCTGGGAGCGGATCGGGTTTCATTGGGCATTACCACCACTGGAGCAACTCTGGTTGGCCCGGGGCTTGTGAAAATAGGCGGCGAGGGAGTCATTTCCTTGGAACAGAATCAGGCCCTCGGTCCGCTTGAAGCGGCTTTGCGTTCATCCAATTTCAATTTACAGATCGTGGATGATGCCAGGTCGCTTGTATGGGGAAAACTAGTTATCAATGCCGCCATCAACCCGTTGACTGCGCTGCTGCGCATCCCGAACGGCGAGTTGTTATCACGTCCGCTGGCAAGAAGAGTCATGTCTGCTTTGGCGCGCGAAACCGCGCAAGTGGCAGAAGCAGAACATGTACATCTGCCGTTCAGCAATCCTGTAGATGCAGCCGAAGACGTGGCAAGAAAAACCGCAGCGAATATGTCGTCCATGTTCCAGGATGTGCGGCGCGGCGCTCCTACAGAAATCGATGCGATTTGCGGCGCTGTAACGAGGCGCGGTGAAAAGCATGGAATAAAAACTCCGTACAATCGTGCCTGCTGGCAGTTGGTTCGGGCAATGTAATTATGCAGATCGCGTTTCAAACGCGGTCTGCATTGTGTCCCGTATAAAAAGGGTGACATTTATCCGCAATAGTCCGTGACATCGTTTCTCCACTTCCGAAATACCGCATGGTAAGATAAAGAAAACTTTATTGTTTGGAGGTTTTTCCATGCGCAAATTAAGCCTGGTCTTAATATTGGGGATGATGTTTGCATTCCCCTCTTTTGTTTCCGCACAAAATACCATAACCATTGCCAACATGACCGTGCAGCTCTGGCCCGAATATGACCAGCCCAGCATGCTCGTCATTGCAGATTTCCAATTGGACTCTGCAACAGCACTGCCGGCTGATGTGACTTTTACCATTCCACAGGATGCAAACTTGATCGCAGTGGCGGCTGTTTCGGCGGATGGAAGTTTCTTAAATACCCCCTTTGAAGGTCCAACAGACAACGGCGAATCACAGACCTTTACCATAACCATCAACCAGAGTACCGTTTATCGTTTTGAATATTATCAGCCGCTCAGTTTCAACGGGGACCAGCGCATCTTTTCCTATCTATGGGATGGGGCATACGCAGTAACTGCATTCAATGTTGTTGTGCTTGAACCCGGCGATGTAACTGCCTTTTCAATGACGCCCAACTACCAGTCTGTTTCACAGCAGAACGGAAGCAATTATTACGACAGCGGCATTATGCAGCTGGCCAGCGGCGAGCAATTTACGCTAAACCTTGATTACAAAAAGACAACCAGCGCACTGGTCGCCCCTGCCCAGGGAATCCAGCCCGCCGCTCCCGTGAATGAAGACACCCCCGGACGAGTCTCCCTTAATAACTCCCTGCCTTACGTCATCGGCGGATTGGGAGTTGTATTGATCATCGGCGGTATTGTGTATTACTGGCAGGCGGGACGCAAATCATTCAAAGCACCACGGCGCAGATCACCCACCCACACCGAG
>JAEURE010000410.1 GCA_016789485.1 Anaerolineales bacterium
GCATCGAAGATATGCGCGAACGTTTCGGCAGGATGGTGGTTGCCACCAACAAGAATGGCGAAGCCGTCACCGCAGAAGACCTCGGCGTGGCTGGCGCAGTCACTGTTTTGATGAAGGATGCCATCAAGCCCAACTTGATGCAAACCCTGGAAGGCACACCCGCAACCGTTCATGCGGGACCGTTTGCCAACATCGCCCACGGACAATCCTCCATCATTGCAGACAAAATCGCCCTCAAGCTAGTCGGCAAGGATGGCTTTGTGCTCACTGAATCTGGCTTCGGCGCAGACATCGGCATGGAAAAATTCTTCAACATCAAATGCCGCTACTCCGGCTTGATCCCACAGGTAGTGGTATTGGTCGCAACCATCCGCGCTTTGAAAATGCACGGCGGCGGACCGAAAGTAGTAGCCGGCAAGCCGCTTGCCCCCGAATACACAGACGAAAATCTTGAATTACTGCGCGCTGGCCTGCCCAACCTTGAACGTCACATCCAGAACGCATTGAAATTCGGCGTGAATGTAGTGGTGGCTGTCAACTCCTTTGCAACAGACACAAAAGCCGAAGTGGAACTCGTCCGCGAAGCTGCTTTGAAAATGGGCGCAATGGACGCAGTAGTCTCCACTCACTGGGCAGATGGCGGCGCAGGCGCGAAGAAACTTGCGGAAGCTGTGGTGAGAGCTGCCAAAACACCAAGCAAGTTTAAATTCCTCTACGCTTTGGATACAACCAACATCAAGGAAAAGATCGAGACGATTGCCCGCGAAATCTATCGCGCTGATGGAGTGGACTACACCTCCGAAGCCGAGGAACAGATTGCACGCTACACACGCCTCGGGTTCGATAAACTGCCGATCTGCATGGCGAAAACTCACCTTTCCTTCACTACTGACGCCACAAAGAAAGGCGCTCCGACCGGCTTCCGCGTTACTATTCGTGAAATCCGCGCTTCGGCTGGCGCTGGCTTCCTCTATCCCATCCTTGGCGATATGCGCACCATGCCTGGCTTACCCACACGTCCCGTTTTCTATGATGTAGATCTGGACTTGAAGACCGGCAAAGTGGTTGGACTGTTCTAAAACACAAGCAAATGTCCAAACAAATCTGTAGGTCACGCGTTATGCGTGGCCTACTTTTTCAGTACCGACAGGCTATATGGAAAATTTTTGCTTTAGATATAATTGTATGATATGAAACTAGAATCTTTATCGTTGACCGATCAACGTGACCTGGTTAAAAGCAGCGAAGTCAGCGCTTCGGACCTCGCCTCAACCTGCTACCGTCAAATTGAAAAACTCAACCCGGTACTTAATGCTTTTATCACGGTGATTCCACCAGAACCGAATGCAATCCCGCATGCTGGGAGCATGCCGCTTTACGGGATTCCCGTTGCCGTGAAAGACTTGTACAATACCAAAGGTATTCGCACTACCAGCGGTTCAAAATTCTTTGCGGACAATGTTCCTGACGAAGATGCTTTTGTTGTACAAAAGATCAAAAAAGCTGGCGGACAGATCATCGGAAAAACCAATAC
>JAEURE010000411.1 GCA_016789485.1 Anaerolineales bacterium
ACACGCCTTCAGGTGTACCGCCAATACCCAGCAAAACATCCACGCCTGTGTCAGGCCATGAAGTCATCAAAGCAGCAGCTACATCACCATCGGGAATCTGGCGGATTCTCGCGCCGCACTTACGGATCTCTGCCACCATGTCATCATGGCGCGGACGATCCAGAATAATAGTCGTTAAATCTTCAACTGCCTTGCCTTTTGCTTTTGCAATCGCCTGTAAATTTTCAGTAATTGGTTTTTCAATATTAATTACACCTTTGGCTTCGGGCCCGACAGCCATTTTATTCATATACAAAAAGGGACCCGGATCAAACATGGTACCACGTGGGGCAAGAGCCACCATGGCAAGCGAGTTTGAGCGGCCAAATGCCAAGGGGCGAGTCCCGTCAATTGGGTCAACTGCCACATCCACATCGGGGGAAGAACCGTTTCCCACCTTCTCGCCATTGAACAACATTGGAGCACTATCCTTCTCCCCTTCTCCGATCACAATGACGCCGTTCATATCTACCGTGCTGAGGACTAAACGCATCGCATTAACCGCGGCCTGATCTGCCCCTTCTTTATCTCCTCGCCCCATAAAGCGGCCAGCCAACATCGCTGCGGCTTCCGTAACACGCGCAAGTTCCAATGCGAGATTTCGAGTGGGTGTTGCACCTAGCACTTCCATGCTGCCTCCAGAATTTATAGTATGAACCAAACGAGGAAGTAATAACCAATCACGGCGCCCCACAACCAAGAATCGATGCGGTCGAAGAATCCGCCATGCCCGGGGATGATATCGCTCGAATCCTTGATGCCAGATTGACGTTTAATCATGCTCTCGCCCAAGTCGCCAAGGGGTGGTAAAGCTCCGAGCAACAAACCCATAATGGCTCCCTGCCAGATGGTGATGTCGCTCGACAGGCTGCCAAATGTCTTAAACACATATACGTAAAACCCGCCAGTGATCATCCCCGTAAAGACGCTGGCTGCGTAGCCTTCCCAGCTTTTCTTGGGGCTGAGACGCGGCGCCATCTTATGTTTGCCATAGGCTCTGCCAATGGAGTAAGCGCCCGAATCTCCCGACCAAACACAAAACATTACCAGCATGAACCACCAACCACCATCGGGTAGGTTTCGTAATTCAAAAAGATACGAGCCGATCCAGCCGATGTAGGTGATGCCACCTACAGTCACGCCAAAGTCCAGAGCAGCTTGGTCACGTCCGCGCTCGTATTCGACCAAATGGATCGCCATTGCCAAAAGTATGGCGATGGCAAATACAGGCTGGGCGTATTCAGGAAAGAACATGCGGACGAATGTGACCACCGCCACACCGCCCACCGTTACGATCATATTCGGCTCGAATTTTACAGCGCGGAATAGATGCACATACTCCCACGCTGCACCGATAAGGAAGGTACCCATCAACAAATAATAAAAGATGCCGCCAAACAAAATGGCAGGCACTCCTATTAAGGCTAACCCCAAGGCTGTAATTAATCTTCTACGCATTCGATTCCT
>JAEURE010000412.1 GCA_016789485.1 Anaerolineales bacterium
TCTCAAACGAATTGCGCTTCAAGACATTTACTTTATTGAGGGACAACTCTCGCAGGATGACTGCCGGAAGTTGTCCCTCAAACTTTTAACGGACTCCGTGACTCAATCGGCTTCATGGGATGAGTTGCCCGCGCCTCTCACCCCGCCCGAAGTTGATTCGGTTATTCTGATAGGAGTCGGCACTCTCGCATTTCTCATCAACGCGGGAACAGCCTGGCTCGTCAAAAATGGGAGCGAGCACGATCTCAACCTGCGCAGTGCCTTCCTGCATTTGATGGGTGATGTCATATCCACACTTGGTGCAGTGATAGCAGGCGTTATCATCTATTTCACCCAATGGAACTGGCTCGACCCGCTTGTCAGCGTCCTGATCGGCGGCTTCATTTTATGGAACGCGTGGAGCATTCTGCGACAATCCATACACATTTTATTGGAAAGCACACCTGATAACATTGACATGCAGGAGATGGTGAAAAAACTCCACACCGTAGACGGCGTTCGCGGTGTTCACGACCTGCACGTTTGGAGCATCAACGAAAATCTGCGCATGCTTTCTGCACACGTTGTCACGGATGATATTTCCATAAGGGAATGTTCATCAATCCAACAGGATATTAACGAATTGCTCGTGCATGGATATAACATTCAGCATGCCACCTTACAGATCGAATGCGAGGGCTGCGGACACGGCAGGCTATATTGCGACTTTGAGGAAAGAAAGCACCAGCACATCCTGGAAGAACAAAAAAGACCGGCCTGAGGCCGGTCTTTTTTGATTCCTGTCAATTCATCCTTGACTTTTCCATTAATTCATGTAAAATCAAATCTGTGACCATTATTACTATTTTAGTCACAAAAGGATACCTATGCCAAAAGCGTTCTCGGAACACGAAAAAGAAGCCATTCGCGCGCAAATGCGTGAAAAAGGCAAAAAACTATTTGAGAAGCACGGGCTGAGAAAGACCAGCGTGGATGAGCTTACCGAAACCGTTGGAATTTCCAAAGGCGCATTCTATCTGTTTTATAAGTCCAAGGAAGAATTGTTTCTTGAAATTTTGGAGCAGATAGAAAAGGATATTCAAACATCTATCCTTGAGCTTTCAATCAAGCCCAGGGCAAATGCGCGAAAAAATGTCAGCGACATGCTCAAGGGATTTCTCCTCACATGGGACGATTACCCCATGCTAAAGAATTTCAGCAAGTCGGATTTTGACTACCTCGCCCGCAAAGTTCCCGCGCAGCGTATTCAACAACACGTACAAAACGATCACGAATTCACGGACAGCTTTATCAAAAAGATAAAACGTGAAGGTATCGCCGTGAAGGCATCGCCGCGAGTGATTGGCAACCTGATCAAAAGCTTATTTTTCATCGGGCTGCATCGCGAAGATTTGGGCGAAGTT
>JAEURE010000413.1 GCA_016789485.1 Anaerolineales bacterium
TGATGGACATCCAAACTTTCAGCGCGCGAAATTGACGCGAGAGTTCCAAACCATATTCGCTGAACCAGAGATGTCCGGATGCCAGCCCGCGGGTTTCATGAGCCAGATATTCAGGCGTAAGGGAAAACGTGCCGCGATGGGATTTTTCAGAACGCACGATGACGCAGCCCGCCTCAAATGGAATGTGCATCCATTTGTGCAGATCAAGCCCGATGGAGTCTGCGCGTTCCATCCCAGCCAGTTTGGGCCTCACATTTTTTGAAAGCATGGCCACGGCTCCGATGGCGCCGTCCACATGGAACCAAAGGTCTTCCTGCTCGCATAGATCTGCCAGTGCGTTCATATCATCAATGGCGCCGGTGTTGGTTGTGCCCGCGCTGCCGATCACGCAAATGGGACGATGCCCCGCCTTGCGATCATCTGCGATGCTTTGCTTTAGGAGTTCAAGGTCAATGGAATAATCTGCCTTGACCGGGATTTTCCGCAGATTGTCATTGCCAAGACCCAGCAATTCAACGGCTTTTTGATTGGAACTGTGCGCCTCACTGGATGTGTACACGATCAATTTCTGCGGCGACGCCTGCATGCCCAAAGCCCGAACATCGAACCCAGCTTTGACATTCCTCGCTACTGCGATGCCCACGAAATTTGCCATGGACCCACCGCCCACGAGCAGCCCGCTTGATTCTTTTGGAAAGCCGATCATCTCTTTGATCCACTTGATGACCTGATCTTCCACCAGGTTTGCCGCATGGTTTCCCCCGCCCAGGTTGGGATTCATGATTGCGGCCATGAAATCAGCCAGCGCGCCGAACACAGTCCCTGCCCCCATGTACCATCCCCAGAAGCGCGGATGGATATTTCCCATCGGATACGGAAGGATGGTTTCCGTAAATTCCTTGTAGGCGGCATCTGCACCGAGCGGTTTATGTGGAGCGGGCACATCGAACTTTGCCGCCACCTCATCCGGCACCGGCTGCCAGACGGGGCGGTCACGTACGGTTTGAAGATAGGTGATGGCATCGTCTACCATGCGGTGTGCGAGTGCCCGCATCTCATCCCAATTTTCAGGGTCGAGGGTTTCGTAGGGTTGTTGAACTTTATTCATTCGATCTCCTTTATTGTCAGTAAATATTTTCTAAAGGCAATGAGTATTTTTGGGCAATCATACTCGAAAATAAAATCCCTCCCGCCGTTCGGCGGGAGGGATTTTTGTCATTTCTTACTTTCCACTACTTCGCTTTCATTCGATTATTTCTCGCATTATGTTCCACTTCTGCG
>JAEURE010000414.1 GCA_016789485.1 Anaerolineales bacterium
TTCCCGCCGATTGAGGCATTGAAACCTTACGAAAACACTCGGCACGATACACATCAGAGAGTCTGAATCCCGTTCCCGCCGATTGAGGCATTGAAACGGGTACAAGCGTAAGGCAGTCGTCCGCGCCTCAATTGGTCTGAATCCCGTTCCCGCCGATTGAGGCATTGAAACTCGTCGTCTCATGCGCTTGCGGCGTCGCGTGTTGGTCTGAATCCCGTTCCCGCCGATTGAGGCATTGAAACATCTTCAGCTTGACCAAACCACCTTGAGCAAGAAAGTCTGAATCCCGTTCCCGCCGATTGAGGCATTGAAACTCCGCCAGCGCCGATCTTGCGATGGGGGTATTCACGGGTCTGAATCCCGTTCCCGCCGATTGAGGCATTGAAACAGTAATCATTTGCATTTTATCGCTTTCTTATCTGATTGTCTGAATCCCGTTCCCGCCGATTGAGGCATTGAAACCGGACGTTGTGGATATTGTAGGCCAATGCCCATACTGTCTGAATCCCGTTCCCGCCGATTGAGGCATTGAAACTGTTTGCGTAGATTGCCACCAGTGTAATTCGGGATGTCTGAATCCCGTTCCCGCCGATTGAGGCATTGAAACAAAACTGGTTGTGACCAGGGCCTCGGTTTTTTCGTTGTCTGAATCCCGTTCCCGCCGATTGAGGCATTGAAACCTATATGAATCCGATACTGCTGTTCAATCGTGAAAAGTCTGAATCCCGTTCCCGCCGATTGAGGCATTGAAACGATCGTTCCCTGTGGCTTGTCGTGACCTTCTTTGCGTCTGAATCCCGTTCCCGCCGATTGAGGCATTGAAACCAACATGACCGCTGACCGTAATGTGCAGGTCGGTCTTGTCTGAATCCCGTTCCCGCCGATTGAGGCATTGAAACTTCCCCCATTCGTCTGCGCGCTTCCGAAAGCTCTACGTCTGAATCCCGTTCCCGCCGATTGAGGCATTGAAACATCTCCCTGGGCGCATTCCTCTTCCGGCGTATGCGCTCGTCTGAATCCCGTTCCCGCCGATTGAGGCATTGAAACAGACAGGGCGCGTTTTAGCGCCCTGTCTCCCCTCGGTCTGAATCCCGTTCCCGCCGATTGAGGCATTGAAACCGTAGTGGATAACACATTCCTCGCCGGGGGGCGGGTCTGAATCCCGTTCCCGCCGATTGAGGCATTGAAACGACAATCCGAAACACCGGGTGGTCGCCGTTGGCAATGTCTGAATCCCGTTCCCGCCGATTGAGGCATTGAAACAAGCGTGGT
>JAEURE010000415.1 GCA_016789485.1 Anaerolineales bacterium
GTGGACTGGAAGGACTAACGAACATGAAAGTCGTGGATGCAGCATATGAATCAAGCAAGACAGGAAAGGCGGTGAATTTATGAAAATCACAGTCATTGGCGGCGGCTCCACATACACACCGGAACTGGTCAACGGGTTCCTTGAACGAGTAACAACTTTACCCATCACTGAACTTTGGTTGATGGATATCGATCAGGATCGTTTGAACGTTGTCGGCGGGTTTGCACAGCGGATGGTTGAAGCCAAGGGGAATCCATTCAAAGTGGTGTTGAGCAATCATCAGCGCGAAGCGATCGCGGGCGCTTCTTATGTCACCACACAACTGCGTGTTGGCATGATGCCCGCCCGCCGCGGAGACGAGTATCTCGGCTTACGTCATAATCTTATCGGACAGGAAACCACAGGCATTGGCGGAATGGCAAAAGCAATGCGGACAATTCCTGTCATTCTCAGCATTGCGAATGACATTCGCGAAGTTGCGCCTGGTGCCCTGCTGGCAAACTTCACCAACCCTGCGGGGTTGGTCACCGAGGCGCTTAACCGCCACGCGCCAGATATTCCTGCCGTGGGCGTGTGCAATGTGGGGATCACAACCAAAATGGGAATTCTTGATGAACTTGAAAAAACCACTGGCACGCGCGTGGAGTCAGACCGTGCGGTATTGAACACACTGGGACTTAACCATCTCACCTGGCATCGCGGTTTCACTATCGATGGCGAAGAGATGTGGCCCATGATCTTCGCCGCCTACGTTGAATCGATCAAAGAGGAATCCGAGCCCGAGTGGGATGTGCGCACCATGGAATCGCTGGGCATGATCCCCAATTATTATTTGCAGTATTTCTATTACACAAACAAAAAACTTGAAGAACAAAAGAAGTGGCCGCCTTCGCGTGCCGAAGAAGTGATGGAGATCGAAAAGGACCTTCTGCGCGAATATGCCGACCCCAATTTAGTAGAACCTCCCGCAGATCTAATGAAGCGCGGCGGCGCGTATTATTCC
>JAEURE010000416.1 GCA_016789485.1 Anaerolineales bacterium
TTACAGGTACCACACTGATTGACGGCAAAAACATTTACTCGCGCGATATAAAAATTGATGAGTTGCGTAAAAAAGTCGGCATGGTGTTTCAGAAACCGAATCCTTTTCCCAAGAGCATTTTCGAAAATGTAGCTTATGGCTTGCGGGTAAATGGAATCAATCATAAAAAGTTTATCGAAGAGCGGGTTGAAAGGTGTCTTCATCAGGCTGCTTTGTGGGATGAAGTGAAGGATAAGCTTCGTAAATCAGCTTTGAGTTTATCGGGAGGGCAACAACAACGGCTTTGTATTGCCCGGGCCTTAGCCATTGAGCCTTCTGTAGTGCTGATGGATGAACCGGCCTCGGCTCTTGATCCGATTTCAACCGCTAAAATTGAAGAACTTATTTACGAACTCAAAAAAAACTACACCATCATCATTGTTACTCATAACATGCAGCAGGCAGGAAGAGTAAGCGACAAAACCGGATTTTTCTACCTGGGTGAGTTAATAGAATTTGATGATACCAAAAAAATATTCACTAATCCTGCCGAAATTCGTACTCAGAATTATATCACCGGCCGTTTCGGCTGATTTTAAACGCTAGCAAAATGACACATCTCGATACCGAATTAAAAGCGCTGAAGGAAGATATGCATGAAATGTTCAGGCTTGTCCTCTCACAGCTTGAAAAATCAAAAACCGCATTAATCAGTCTTGATAAAGATCTGGCGCGCGAAGTCATTGTGAACGAAAAGCGGGTCAACTCATTTGAATTGAAACTTGACCGCGATTGTGAAAACATTATTGCGCTTTTTAATCCCGTAGCGGTTGACCTGCGCTTTGTGCTGGCATCGCTAAAAATAAACTCCAACCTCGAACGCATTGGCGATATTGCCGATGGTAT
>JAEURE010000417.1 GCA_016789485.1 Anaerolineales bacterium
AGGCGCGGCAACGTCGGCTCAACCGTTGGGTGGCGGTGAAGGTCGTATCGGGCGGGGCGCTGGCGCTGCCGGACTTTGTGAAGCGGTTTCGCACCGAGGCTGAAACTGCCGCACAATTGGATCATCCGAACATCGTGCCCATCTATGAGGTTGGCGAAGCGGGAGGCCAGCCGTTCTTCAGCATGAAGTTGCTGCAGGGCGGGACGTTGGTGGACCGGGTGCGCGGGGCGGCGCTGGATCCGGCCGAGGCGGCCCGGGTGATGGTCAAAGTCGCGCGGGCGGTACACTTCGCGCATCAACGGGGAATTCTCCATCGGGACATCAAGCCCAACAACGTTCTTTTGGACACGGCGGGGGAGCCGTTCCTGACGGACTTCGGTTTGGCCAAGCTGATCGAACGAGATAGCACCTTGACCCACACCATCGCGGTGCTGGGGACGCCCTCGTACATGTCCCCGGAACAAGCGCGCGGCGAGGCGCGAATGCTGACCACGGCGGCGGATGTCTACGGTCTGGGTGCCGTACTCTACGAACTCCTCGCCGGGCAACCTCCGTTCGCCGGTGGCACGTCGTTGGATACGGTGCGGATGGTCCTGGAGAAGGAGCCGAAACGGCCGTCATCGCTGAACCCGCGGGTGGATCGGGATCTCGAGACGATCTGTTTGAAGTGTCTGGAGAAGGATCCGAAGCGGCGCTATGGGTCGGCCGAGGGACTGGCGGAGGATCTCGAACGCTGGTTGCACCATGAACCGATTCGCGCGCGTCGGGCCACCGTTCTGGAGCGCATTGAAAAATGGGTGCGACGGCGCCCTGCTGTCGCGGCCCTGGCGGCGTTGGCACTCACGGCGATCATG
>JAEURE010000418.1:0-331 GCA_016789485.1 Anaerolineales bacterium
TGGAGTCATCCTGCTGGCTGGCATGGACCAGCGCGTGAACTTCAGCATTCATTACGGTGAGAAACTTGCCGGGCGCACGCACTTCATCCGCTGGGCGTTGACGGAAACAGGCGTGGTCGAATGCCCGAACTTCCCCGGCGACCCGGAGGGCTTCAATACCATTACGGCCGATATCAAATCCATCACCCGCCAAAGCGAAGTGGATGGAATCAAGATTCAAGCCATCCCCGTTGCGGATTTGCTGCGGGCGGTGGTCAAAAAAATCCACGACAACGCCTACGCCCTGCTATGCGGACGTCCCGATTGCGAACGATGCGAAGCGGTAAGGTGG
>JAEURE010000418.1:341-853 GCA_016789485.1 Anaerolineales bacterium
TAGGGGCAGTAACGAATTAAGAGAGACGAGTAACGAGGATTTGAACTCGTTACTCAATTCCCCTCTCCTGCAACCAGGCCATAATTCTTTCCGCCACATCCTGCCAGCCTTTTTCCAGCATCATATCGTGCGCCATGTTCGGGAAGAGTTCGCCGGTGCTGTTATAGGCATTGGCGGTCTTTTCCACATCGCCGTTCGAGATAACTGTGTCATTTTTTGCACCCAGCACCAGCAGGGGTGTTTTGATCTTCCTTGTGTTGACGAGATTCAAGCCGAGCAGGTCGAGATACATGCGGAAGGACTCGTCGTTCATTTTGGCGTGATATTTCAATAATTGATCGCGCGGCATATCTTCCGAGAAGAATGCCCAGCGGGTGGACTCGGGCGTTTCGACCAGGGGTGCAAGATGGAAGCGGGTCAATATCTTCAACAACGTCAGCGGACTATGCTTGAAGACCAGCCAGGTTCCATTCCAAACGCCATAGGGCGGTGCAGGTGCGAGCAGGACTCCT
>JAEURE010000419.1 GCA_016789485.1 Anaerolineales bacterium
TCAAGCAAATCACGCATATCTTCAAAGGTTGCTGCAGGTAGATTTCCTCGTACATTTGCTGATATTTCCAGAATTCTGTTTTCCAAATTAGGGCTGATTTCCAGCGCAGCCAAATCTTCCTCAAGTTTTTCTTTTTCCTCAAAAAGAAGTTTTTGTTCAGATTCTAATTGACGTATTTTTTCCTTGATTGCTATCTTTACAGTTTCACCTTCAAAGTCGGCAAGCTCATCAACCATTCGTTGAATTTTTTCAGACGTGGTATTTAAAATTTTGACTACATACCCATAGCGTTCCCGCTTGGGTTCTAATTCTTCCTCCCTTTTTTCTGACATATCGTGTACGCCCGCCAACAGTGCTTCTTCATCCATCAATAATGAAGTAAGCCACTTCCAGACTGCCTCATCCGCTTTCCTCATTTTTACACTTCGTTTTCGGTGCCAGCAAACGGCAATCTTGTTGTTGTAACTTGCACAACGATAATATGGAACAGCCCCATCCCATTTTCGGAAGCCATACATAGCCAGTTTGCAGCTTGCACATCGGATGTGCCCTACAAGGAGATATTCATGTTTTCTATTCCGCTTTGCAAACTCCTGATTACGCCTCGCCCTCACCTGTGCAGCATCAAATGTGGCTCTATCCACCAGGGCTAGATGAGGTACATCAATCGGAATCCATTCCTCCTTTGGCCGCGGAACCTGCCTTCCGTCCTTGAGGATTTGAGTTTTTGCGTAGTAGTTTAGACCGGCATATGTTTCATTAATCAGGATCATGCGAATTGAGTTGGGATGCCAAACGTTTGAAGACCGGGGCTTGATACCCATTTCATCAAGGCGCTTAGCGAT
>JAEURE010000041.1 GCA_016789485.1 Anaerolineales bacterium
ATAGATGGTGCTGTAACCAAGAAGGATCTCTGTTTTATTGCTCGTGCCAATGACAAGCCCCTTGAAGACTTCGCTTTGATCGAAAAGCACGATCATGCGCGCGCGCGCCATGATATTGCCTTTGCGCATGTCTGAGATTTCGGAGTCCAGTTTAAAGAGCGGCTCGACCATGTCTGTGATCTCGATGGTCTTGTTGGGAATGCCAAGCTGGTCGATCAGCAATTGAGCATGCACAAGAGAATCTTTACTGGATGCCTTGTATGGCATTCGGACAGCAAGGACATTTTCCGCGCCCAATGCTTCAACCGCCAAGACGCAGGAAAGTGCAGAATCGAGTCCGCCGGATAGACCGACGATGGCACGAGACATTCCCACGCGCGTTACTTCTGATTTGACGAAGCCTGTCAAAATTTCACGGGCAAGGTCTGTGTTGATGGAGAGGTTTAGATCAACCACGGGAAAGAATCCTGTTCAATTCATTTTGCACAAGGTTCGTGCGTTCATCGCGCAACAAAGGCAAACGCGCGCGAGTTCGGCGCAGTTGATTCAAATCCAGTTCGGAAAAGGTTAAGCCTTCCTCGTTATAGGGTCCATGAGCAAGCTCTTCGCCGTTTGGGTCGAAAATCGTTGCGCCGCCCCAGAAGTGAAGCCCATCTTCATAACCAACCCGATTGGCATGCGCTACAAAAGACGTGAACATGCTGGCGTAAGCTTTGTTAACACGTTCCACCCAGCGAGCGGATTCGAGTTTCTCTTTATCGTTCAATCCGCGACCTGGGGATGCGGAAGAGAAAAGCATAATATCTGCGCCATCAAGCCAGAGCAGATACGGCGGTGAAGCGTGCCAGAAATCCTCACAGATCAACAATCCTGCACGGCCGAAGCGTGTGTCAAAGGCGCGGACGGAGTCACCCCAGGCGAAGAAGCGGCCTTCGTCGAACAGTCCATACGTTGGCAGGTAGACTTTGTGATGGACATGCACAAGTTTCCCACCTGAGAGATATGCAGAAGCAATATAAAAGCGGTGACGAGAGTCCTCGTCCACGAAGCCAACTACCAGGTCCAGATCGTGAGACGCTTTGAGCAAATGCTTGAAGATGGGATCATCATCCATCGGCTTGTGCGCGACCGAAGCAACCAGATCCTGAAGCACATATCCAGTTAAGGAAAGTTCGGGAAATACCAGTAAATCCGTTTTTTCAGATTTGGCTTGTTTGATGTAGTCCAGGTGTTTTGCGAGATTCGCTTCCACATCACCGAGTTTTGTGTTAATCTGTGCAAGGGCGAGGTTTAGTTTCATCGGGCGAATCTTACCATAATAAAAACCCCAAAGGTCCTTGAGACCTTTGGGGTTTCGAGCGGGGAGGGAGGGATTCGAACCCTCGGTAGACCGGAGCCTACAACAGTTTTCGAGACTGTCCCATTCAACCACTCTGGCACCTCCCCAAATTTGGGGCGGGCGAAATTATAACCGAAAAAGTTTCCTACAAATCAACACTCTCATGCAAGTCTGGATAATGCACCTGACTTAATTTTCGCTCGTGCAATAAACCCTTCAAAGTCATCGCCTGTTTTTCTTCACCATGGACAAGGAAAACCTGTTTCACGGAATCTTTGACACCCATCGCGTACTTCACCAGCAAGTCCTGCCCTGCATGACCTGAGAGACCGCCAATGGTCGCCACATCACATTTACGCTTGTACACTTCTCCAAAGATATGGACTTGCGGTTCGCGGTCTGCCAACCTGCGCCCCATTGTATTGGGAGCCTGCCACGAGACAATGCAAATCGTGTTCTTTGGATTCTCAATATTATTGCGGATGTGATGCACAATGCGCCCGGTTTCCGCCATGCCCGAAGCGGAGATGATGACCATCGGCTCTTTGCGGTCGTTTAACGCCTTGGATTCCTCCACCGAGCGCACATAGGTCAACATCTTGAAATCCAAGGCAGGGTGTTTTGATTCAGCTACGAACTTGCGTGTCTCTTCATCAAAACATTCGAGGTGCCGCTTGAATATATCCGTGGCATTTACAGCTAGCGGACTGTCCACATACACGGGCACCTTTGGCACTTCGCCACTCTGCATCATCTGGTTTAAATTGAAGACCAATTCCTGAGTACGACCCACCGCGAAAGCAGGGACGATGACCTTGCCACCGCGTTCCACGGTAAGCTTCACAACATTACGGAATTCGTTGTAGGCAAGCCCCGGGTCGTTGTGCGACTTATCGCCATAAGTGGATTCCATGATCATATAATCAGCGGCTTCAGGCAAAACAGGGTCGCGCAACAACGGCAATTTATATCTGCCAATGTCCCCAGAGAACCACAAGCGAATCTTCTTGCCTTTCTCTTCGATTTCAAGCGACACACACGCTGAACCAAGGATATGTCCCGCTTCATAAAAACGCGCGATCACACCTGGGATGGGCTCAAACGCTTCCACATAATCTGCGCCTTTGAACATCCCCGCAACTTCTTCCGCATCCTGTTCGGTGTATAACGGCTCAATGGGTGCCTCACCGCGTTGTGCTCGTTTTTTATTTATATATTCAGCATCTGATTCTTGAATGCGTCCCGAGTCGCGAAGCATCAAAATCGCAAGGTCCACAGTGGCGCGTGTGGCAAAAATGTTTCTTTCATATCCCTGCTTCACCAGGTTTGGCAAATTCCCTGCATGATCAATATGTGCATGAGAAAGGATCACGGCGTCAACATCCTGCGGGTTGTAACGAAAATTCAAATTCCGCTCGTACGTATCCGCACGCCTGCCCTGATACAAGCCGCAATCCAGCAGAAGTTTCGACCCATTAACCTCGATCAAATGCTGGCTGCCTGTCACTGTATGAGCCGCACCGTGGAAACTAATTCGCATGTTTAACTCCCAATGTCTTCAAAATCTGCAAGCCGAACTTGTCCACACGCGAAGGGGTATCCTTCATCAAGTCACGCAGCTCTTCCAATGATTTTGGTGGGTTTTCAGACAACGCCCCCAAATAAGGCTTGGGTAAAATAATATCAGACTCAACCTTCATTTCCAAGCCGACACTTTTTCTCCATGCCTTTAATTTTTCAAGGCGACGAAGCACCGCGTCGTTCTTACGTTCAGCCTGTTTCCGTTCAACCAGCGGCGCTTCACTCCCGTGCCGAATTGCACTCAAAACCTGGTCGCCCCAAAGTTTTATTTGTTTTTCACTTAAGCCCGCGGCAGAAAGATCCACCTTTTGCTCGGGCGGATTCTTTGCCAAAGCCACAAAGACATCATCCATCACCACCTTGTAAGGCGGACGATTCAACTTTTCGGCTTCCCTATCGCGCCATTTGCATAAATAGGAAATGACCGTCAACTCGCGCAATGAAAGATCCTTGCGGCCTGCAAATCGTTCCCAAGAAGCGCTGGCATGTTTCTGTCTTTGCTCATCAGCAACACATGCACGATAAAAATCTTCCAGGGCAAACTCAAGACGTTCCTTCTCGCGCAGTTCCTGCTCCAGAACGTCCCGCAAGTTAAAGAGATAATGGGTATCCAGCCGCGCATAATGGATTTGCTCCGAGGACAATGGGCGGGCCGCCCAATTTGCTTTTTGATGGCGCTTATCCATTTTGATATCAAATTTTTCCCCCAACAATCGATCCAGTCCTACGGCGGGGTAGCCCAAAACACGGGCCGCCTGCATTGTATCAAACAGGTTGGCGAAGGAAAAACCGAAATCGCGCCGTAAACAGATCAGGTCATATTCTGCTGCGTGAAATACCTTTTCTATTTTGGGGTTTGCAAAAATAGGCGCCAATAAACTCAGATCTTTCAAGGCAAGCGGGTCCACCAAATAATCATTCGTGAGAGATGAGAATTGCAAGAGACAAACCTGCTCGCGAAATGCATGCAGGCTGTTGGATTCGGTGTCCACTGCCACGCGAGCCTGCGCGGCAAGATCATCCACCATTTGTTTTAAAGATTGTGTTGTATTCACCCAAACGGGCGGCGGTAACATTTCAGACATATTGGCTGATTATAAACCCGATAAAGCGGGATGAGCCCTCCTTCTCCCTGCTATCCTTTCAAGTGTAGTGCAACAAGCAGACGGTCATAGCCAACTTGTAGAAAATATCCCAGAATCAAGGCAAGCACGCCTCCCGGGATAAGATTGAAGAATACTCTGGCAATCCCAGCCTCCAAACCTAATGCCGTATCAAGAACATGCCAAAGCGGGCGATGGTACAAATAAGTAAAGAAGGATGCAGTGGAAAGGAATGCCCAAATCTTCCAACTTCCCGCCTGTGTTCGAAAAATGGAAAGCCACATCAACACCCAGCCAAGAATGAACAGATCAACAACAAAAATAAAGAGTAAATCCGGCACATTCAGCCCATTAGATGCCACTTTCCAGAAAATGACCAAAACAACCAACGCAACAACCGCGGTATACCAAAATTTCATGCCAAACAAAATATTTCGCTCTTTTTCAAAACGGTAAAAATAGATACCCGCCAGAAAAACAAAGTAATACTGAAAAAAGCGTGGCTCAAACAAACCCGTTACAAGGCTTGCGATATAACCAATCGCAAAGAGAACGACTGACCACACCAACAAACCAAGGTTGGATTTAACTTGAAACAATAGAATGCCGAAAACCAGGTAATACCCTACCAACACGCTGATATACCAAAGGGTTAGCAGACGTTTAATAAAGACGGGGGATAGAAGCCATTGCAGATTTAAAGCATACATCAAGGCATCAAAACGTTTGAGGGAAAACCCGATCACAAACACAAACAATGCCAGAGCGATCCAGTAGGGAGGAAAGATACGAATAAATTTTGACTTCAGAAATGAAAATGAATTCGCCCCGCTTTTTTGACGGGAAAATTCCGCGAAGAATCCCGCCAAAAAGAAAAATGAGCCCAGCAAAAAAGAAGCCACCACCTGCGCCAGCGGATCCACTTCGAAGCCAAAGACGCTCGAATCAAACACCTCGCTGTGCAGCGCCAAAAGCAGGAGGATGGATAATCCGCGTAAGGCTTCGAATTCCTGTAGTTTTTGTTTTGTCTCCGTCATAGTTCCTTCTCCATCAACATGGCATCTTCGCCATCATTGTAATATCCCTTCCACAGGTCAATGGACGCATATCCTTCTTTTTCATACATGGAAATCGCAATCTGATTCGAAAGCCGCACGGTGAGGCGTGAACGCGGCACACCAAGTTTTTCTTCACAGGCATGCAACAGAGCGCGCCCAATGCCGCGCCGCTGGTAGCGTGGATCAACTGCGATGGTGGCAACCCAGCCCCACCCGTCGCGCGGATGCGGATCTCCCGCCACGAACCCGACCATTTGGCCGTTTTCCACCGCCTTTAATCGGATCACATCCGGAAAAGTCAGCACAGCTATTAAATCGAACAGGGGCCAGGCATCTTTTGCAAAGGATTCATTTTCCAGCTTGCGAAGAGCATTGAGGTCAAGAATGGATGCTTTGGTAATTTCCATAAAAAATAAGGTCTCCCTTATCGGGAGACCTTATTGTATTACAAATTGGTATTACTTCTTGCCTTCTTTACCAAGGAAGTTATCCAACATACTGGTGAACTCCATCGGGAAGATGAACTTGGTGGACGGGCTTGTGCCGATGGATTTGAGCGTTTCGAAATACTGCAGTGTCATCGTCTTTTGGTCAACGGTCTTGGCAGCGTTAAAGATGGCTTCCAAAGCAACGGCAAAACCTTCTGCACGCAAAGCCTGTGCCTGCTTTTCGCCTTCAGCGCGCAGGATGTTGGACTCGCGCTCACCTTGAGCCTGGAGAATAGCTGCTTGTTTCGTACCTTCTGCACGGTTCTTTGCAGCTTCCTGATCACCCATGGATTCGGTCACGAGCGCGCGGCGGACACGTTCCGCAGTCATCTGACGGTTCATTGCATCCTGAACATCACGCGGCGGAACGATCTCGCGGATTTCAACGTTCGTAACTTTTACACCCCAGCGCCCGGTCACTTCATCGAGGCGGGTGCGGAGCATGGTATTGATATGTTCACGCTGAGACAGCACATCATCGAGCATGATGCCGCCGATGACAGCGCGCAATGTAGTTGCAGCAATACCCGCGGCGGCGGCTTCAAAATTACTTACTTGCAAAACCGATTCGGAAGGGTCCAATACTTTGAAGTACCACAAAAAGTCAATGGAGATGGGCGCATTATCTTTGGTAATTGAAGTCTGCTGGGGAATTTCACGAACTTGTTCGCGCAAGTCTGCTTTTACAGCGCGATCAATGACAGGAATGAGCAAAACGACGCCAGGTCCCTTTGCGCCCACACAACGTCCAAGACGGAAAACGACCAGACGCTGGTATTCAGGAACAATTCTTATGGCATTGGCAAGAAATATAAAGCCAATGACCAGCACCGCTCCAACGAAACAAAAAATAGTGCCGCCGGTTGCTAGAAAATCCATGTTATTTCTCCTTGTTTAGGTTGTTATTTGACTGACCGTTTTTTTCAACAACGAGGATAAAACCCTCGCGACGAACCACACGAATTGGACTGCCAACAGGAATGGATTTTTCACTTCTGGCAGACCACATCTCCCCTGCTACAAACACACTGCCTTCTTCATGGATCCTGGATCTGGCTTCTCCCGCCAATCCAACCAATGCGTCAAGGTCATGCACGGGACGCACGCTTGCTGCCTGCACGGTTTTCCGAACAACGACCCACAAAAAAACAGATAAAAGCCCGGAGGTTACCAATGCCACGAAGGGATTGACGGCGGGCTTCCACCCATCCACCGCAAACAAAAATACCGATCCCAGCACGAGCAAAAAGATGGAAACCCCAAGGTACAGTTCACGTTTTGGTTTTTGTACAGCATAGATAAACGGAACGATGCTCAGAACAAGAATGATCAATGCCCACCAGTTAAAGGACAGGTTGTAAACTGCATATCCTGCCAACATCAGGCAGAAGAACGCGCCGATTTCAAACAAACCCGTGCCCGGGGTTACAATCGCCATTAATCCAAGCAAAATACCGCTGAGCAAGATCAAATATGCAACATTTGGGTTGAGTAAAAAATCCATTGTTCCTCCACTTGATTATACAACAAGAAATTACCTATTATTTAGCATACGCACCAGCCTGTAAAAAGTCGCTCATTGGAACAGAACTGCTGGTTGTATAATAATCAGGCGAATTCAATATCTTGGAGCCATTGTGAAATTTCAAAAAATCTGCGTAATCGGTCTCGGCTACATCGGCCTGCCTACAGCTTCCACATTTGCCTCACATGGGATTAATGTCATCGGTGTGGATGTTAATCCACACATCATCGACACCTTGAACAAAGGTGAAGTCCATATCCACGAGCCTGGCCTGCGAGACGCTGTCACAAAAGCGATTGCATCGGGCAATTTCAAAGCAGCTACACAACCGGAAGAAGCCGATGCTTTTATCATCGCTGTTCCCACTCCCTTTCAGGAAAACAAGTTCGGTGAATACAACGGAATCACCTATAAACTGGCGGATATGCGTGCCGTTACTTCCGCTGCTGAATCCATTTTGCCGGTTTTGAAGAAGGGAAATCTCGTTGTGCTTGAATCGACTTCCCCACCGCGCACCACTGTGGATTTGATCACTCCCATTCTCGCTCGTTCCGGGCTGGAAGCTGGGCGCGACTTCCATTTGGCATATTCTCCCGAACGGGTTTTACCTGGCCAAATCCTGCATGAGCTAATCGAAAATGCGCGTGTTATTGGCGGCGTGACCCCCGAATCTTCAGAAGCAGGCAAGGATCTATACTCCATCTTCGTCAAGGGACAAATCATCAAAACGGACGCAACCACTGCTGAAATGGTTAAGTTGATGGAAAATACCTACCGCGATGTCAACATTGCCATTGCCAATGAATTCTCCCGCCTGGCAGACAAATTTGGTGTGAACGTGTGGGAAGCGATCTCGATCGCCAATTTGCATCCCCGTGTAAAAATCCTCAGCCCTGGTCCCGGTGTTGGCGGGCACTGCATCAGCGTCGATCCATGGTTCCTTGTGGAAGCCGCTCCTGAACTCACTCCACTTATCTATCACTCACGCCAGGTAAACGACTCTCAACCGCATTTTGTCGCTGAAATCGTCAAACGCGCGTTAGGCACACTGAGCGGAAAAAGAATCGCCGCCCTCGGCCTCGCTTACAAACCTGATGTAGATGATCTGCGTGAAAGCCCCGCCAACGAAGTGGTACATCTTCTGCAGGAGAAAGGCGCGCAGGTACTGGCATGGGAACCTTTCAAGCCAGAAGCAAAACTTCCCGGTATCAACATGGCTGATTCGTTCGAATCAGCCATACGAGATGCCGATGCGCTTATCCTGTTGGTCAAACACACTGAATTCATAAAACTTGACCCAAAAGAGATCGCGCAAAAAACCAAAGCACGCATTCTGATCGACACGGTCAACGGCTGGGATAAGGAATTGTGGAAAACTCATGGTTTCGAGTTTCTCCGCATCGGCGACGCAAAATCCAATAATCGGTAATTACAAATTGAAAATTCTCTCCGTTTTTGGTACCCGCCCGGAAGCAGTAAAAATGGCTCCCATCGTCCGCCTGCTGGCTCAAACCGCAGGTGTGGATTCGCGGGTCTGTGTCACTGCTCAGCACCGCCAAATGCTCGATCAGGTTTTGAATTTATTCGACATCAAACCCGAATATGATCTAGACCTGATGCGAGATGACCAAAACCTTGCCCAGCTCAGCGCCTCCATCTTCACCGATCTTGATCCTGTCCTTTCAGATTTCCAACCCGATTGGGTACTGGCACAAGGGGATACAACCACGGTCGCCATCACATCCCTGCTAAGTTATTTCAACCGCATCAAGTTCGGGCATGTGGAGGCGGGACTACGAACCCATAACAAATGGCAGCCTTTTCCCGAAGAGATCAATCGCCGGGTAGCTGGAGTCACTGCGGACCTGCACTTCGCGCCAACGGAATGGTCAAAACAAAATCTCCTGCGCGAAGGCATTGATGAAAGTATCGTCAAAGTGACGGGCAATACGGTAATTGATGCGCTGCAATTCGTTCGTGAACAGCCCGAGCCGCAGGAGATCACACAGCTATTAACTGGGAAACTAAAAACGAAAAAACTGATTCTCATCACCGCCCACCGCCGCGAGAATTTTGGCAAGCCTTTGGAAGATATCTGCCGTGCGCTGATTGAACTCGCAAAGCGCGGAGACGTGGAAATTGTCTACCCAGTGCATTTGAACCCGAATGTTCAAGAACCCGTCAACAGGCTGCTTCAAGATGTGGAACATATCACCCTGCTGCCCCCGTTGGATTATCTGCCGCTTGTCCATTTAATGAAGCATGCGGCATTAATTCTTACCGATTCAGGCGGAATTCAGGAGGAGGCGCCCGCCTTTGGCATTCCAACCCTTGTCCTGCGCAATGTAACCGAACGCCCGGAGGGAGTCGCAGCGGGGACACTAAAGCTGGTAGGAACGGAAACCAGCCGCATCGTTAGTGAGGCGAAGCGGCTTTTGGATAGTGAATCCGCTTATGCAGAAATGTCCCAGGCTGCCAATCCTTATGGTGATGGTCATGCCGCTGAAAAAATCATCCAGGCGTTACTCCTGTAGACAAGTCAGTGATTCCCCCCATTGCACTTGGAACCCAGAAATGTTATCACTGAGCAGAAACCTGCCGGTTTTGGCAGATAACTGTTTGTAATGTCGTGTGGAATTTTTCTGAGTATAATGAAGCAGGTGAATTATGCTACGCCGATTTTTTATTTTTCTTACCGCAGTTTTTATGCTCAGCCTCAGTTGGGGACCTGTAACCGCACAGGCTCAGAATTCAAAGTATTTTAGCGAGACGGGACACAATGTTAAAGGGGATTTTTTTCAATTTTACAACAGCAACCCAAACGCAACCTTCCTTTACGGATATCCCATCACAGAAGAATTCACCAGCAAGGATGGGAAAACCGTCCAATATTTTCAACGCGCCCGCTTTGAACTTCGCAGTGAACTGCCGGAGGGACAGCGGGTTCAGTTAACTTCGCTGGGTGAACTTACTTTTACTTCAACGGGGCCCCTGAGTGTAAACAATTCATTTGCCTGCCGCGCATACGCAGAGACGGGATTCTCAATCTGTTTTGCGTTTCTTGAATTTTTTGACCTATACGGCGGTGTTGGGCAATTCGGCTATCCAATTTCAGGCTTTGAGTATCACGAAAACAAAATCGTGCAATACTTCCAAAAAGCGCGTCTCGAATGGCAGCCATGGAAAAATGAAGGGCAGCGGGTTGTCGTTTCTGACCTTGGGCGCATTTATTTTGACAAACTTGGTGAAGACCCCGGTCTTCTGGCAGCGGTGCCCCCTCCCAACAACCTGCCTGTGGCCCCAACCAATTTACAAGTTCGTGCCTTTGCATGGAAGGCAGTAACGCTGGCCACTGACACTCAATTGATCTTTGTAATCGTACAGGATCAAAACCTGCAGCCTGTTGCCAACGCCAGGTGCACCGCCGCAGTCCACTGGCCGGATGGGCGCAACGAACCTACAAACATCGCCACCAATTCCAATGGGGTTGGCATCGTTTCACTTTCCTTTGTCAGCCAGCCATATGGCAGCCTGATCTATACAGATGTCAGCTGCACGGCCGACGACTTGAGCGCAACTACAACCACTTCGTTCAGAATTTGGTACTAAATTCAAACTCCCGCGAATGCGGGAGTTTTTATAACAATTCATTCAAACCAAATACGGGGCCATCTTTACAAGCCATCTTCCAGTAATGACCAATCGTCACCGCACAGACACCGCACTCCGCGAGTGCGCCGCAAGGCATCTGTGTGCGGATCAAGACTTGCGCTTCAGGCCGCATCCGCACATGTCCCTGTTCCATTATTTTTTCTCTCAGCTGATTCACCTTCCCGCGTGACACATCAACGGCAGCATAGTCTGCCCAGAGAAGGATATCCTGCATGGCTTTCACGGGCTGAACTTCCACCACCTCAGGCAAATCATTGACTTGTGAATCGCAAAGCAGCACTACTTCAGCGTTTTGGTTGAGCGCGAGGGGAATTAATCCATGCAGGCGGGCGGGATAATCATCAAAGGCGATCAACGCTATTTTGCGGGCAGCGACTGGAATGGCAAAGCCATGTCCAAGCGGGCCGCGCAAGTTAAGAATTGTGCCTGGCATCCATGAATTTGGGGTAGGCGGTGCTGTTACGAAACCATTCGGCGCAGAGTGGCTGAAGAAAACAGGATCAGCCAACGGTGCGTCAGAAGCGTTGGCATGGGCAAGGAGGTATTGTCCGGGAGCCGGAATCAATTCATGTGGGCATTCAATGCGGACGGAGCCATCCAAAAAAGTTTCCTTGATGATGCCTTTTTCAAGTTTCATTGGAGAAATATTAACATGCTTCGGGGGGCAAAGCAAGCGGGTTATAATCACGAAAATTTATATACCGGAGGAAATATGAATATTGCGAGTTTACTTCAAGGGATCGCATCCTTTGCATGGATTGGTGTGATTGGTGTATTTGCGGCAATTTTTATCCGTACCAGCCGTAACCAGCCTGTGAAAGGATTAAGCACAGCTGTGATTGTGCTGCTGGTCGCAGCCGTTTTACTGACGGCAGCCAGCGCGTCCATTGTGTTTATCGAACCTGATGAATTGGCAATTGTGGTTACCGTTGTCGGCGGGGAAGGTATCCGCCCCGAGCCATTGACAGCTGGGCTGCATTGGGTCATCCCCTTTGCTGAGCGTGTGGAACGTTATTCGATCCTAAACCAAACCTATACGATGTCGTCTGTAGCGGACGAAGGCCAAGGTGCCGGGGACGATTCCATTCAAGTGCGCACGAAGGACGGACAACAGGTGTACATTGATGCTTCTGTGATCTATGCTGTTGACCCGAACAAGTCCGTTGACCTATACCGCACCTGGCGGTTCAGTTTTCAAGACGGTCTTGTGCGGCCTCAGTCGCGCGGCGTGATTCGGGACGTGGCTTCGCAATACGGTGTGGAGGAGATCGTCAGTTCTCAACGTCTTGAAATGGAACAAGCCATTACAGAAGAGCTTGAAAAGATCTTTGAAGAGAATAACCTCGTATTAAGAGATTTTGTGCTCCGCAACATTCGCTTTAGCGATGAATATGCTGCGGCGGTGGAGCAAAAGCAAATCGCCGAACAACAGGCACAACAAGCCAAATTCGTGGTTGAGTCAAAGAAGCAGGAAGCGGAGCAGGCCCGGCAAATTGCACAGGGTCAGGCAGATGCTGCCGTGATCGCAGCGCAAGGCGCAGCGGAAGCCCGCCTCATTGAAGCAAATGCCGAGGCGGAAGCCAATCGCCTAATCGCACAGTCCATTACGCCCGAGTTGGTGCAATATCAATATGTTTTAAAGCTGGCCCCCGGAGTAAGCACGATCTTCATCCCAAGCGGCAATCAGTTCATTTTGCCGCTTCCAAATACAACTGCAATCCCTCAGTAGTATATAAAGACCCTAAAGGTTTTGAAAACCTTTAGGGTCTTTATGGAGAATAAATGCCGATTCCTCAAACTGGACGCGAAATCCGCCTGACCACTCTTTCCGCCTGCGCGGGTTGAGCGTCCAAACTAAGCGCTGATGCGCTGACGCAGGTTCTGCGTCCCATCAAAGACATCTTTGACTCCGCCTCTTATCCGGACCTGATCATTGGTCTTGACTCCCCGGATGACGCGGCCGTTTGGCGTTTAAGTGATGACAAAGCCATCGTGGTCACTACAGATTTCTTTACCCCGGTAGTAGATACGGCGTATGAATACGGTTCGATTGCCGCAGCAAACAGTCTCTCGGATGTATATGCGATGGGCGCAGTGCCTTTCCTTGCATTGAATATTGCAGCGCTGCCGGATAATTTGCCTGCTGAAATTTCCAGTGAAATCATACGCGGCGGCGCGGAGAAGGCCCGCGAGGCGGGCGTGGTGATCGCAGGCGGGCATACCGTTAAGGACAAGGAACCGAAGTACGGACTGGTGGCAATCGGTTTTGTGGACCCTCGCAAAGTCATCAGCAAAAGCGGATTAAAAGTCGGTGATGTGCTCGTGTTGACCAAACCTCTTGGCGGCGGGGTTACCACCACAGCCTTGAAACAGGAAAAAGCCGAAGAAGGGCATGTGAAGGAGGCTATTGAGTGGATGTCACAATTAAATAAGACCGCCAGTCAATTGGCGGTGGAATTCGGCGTGCGCGGCGGAACAGACATTACTGGTTTCGGCTTGCTAGGTCATGGGTTGGAGATGGCGAAAGCATCCAATGTGGCTTTGCACATTGAATATTCAAAACTCCCTTTTTTAAGCGGTGCACGCAGTTATGCAGAGAAAGGGATTTTCCCCGGCGGCGCGTTTGATAATAAAATGCACTTTGGGAAGGCGGTTAAGTTCAGCGAAAAAATTGACGAGTCCGCTCAAATGCTTTTGTTCGATCCGCAGACCAGCGGCGGCTTGCTATTTGGCGTGGCGCGGGATAAATTAGCCGCGTTCGAGGAGCGGGCACAGGAAATGAATCAACGGGTGTGGGTGATCGGGGAGGTTAGAGCTCCCTTCCAGGGTCACACAGGCCTCAGCGTGGAAATCGAGGCGTAGATGTTTCGGATCGGAATCTTTGAATTGGCGCTCACTTGCGGGCTGGTCGCTTTGGTAGTTATCATCCCTGTAATCGTCATACGCGGGTACGCAATAATAAGTAAACGGTTGAACAATATCGAAAAAAAGATCGATGACAAGAATAAATAGCACAAAATGGAAGAGGGGCTCATCCGTCGAATTGGTCTTTCATTG
>JAEURE010000420.1 GCA_016789485.1 Anaerolineales bacterium
GAATCACCAGCACAAAAGCCCCCATCAATTTGGTCCACAGACTGTGCATTTGGGCTAACCCTCCGTGAACTTGTAACCGATACTCCGCACGGTGAGGATGTAGCGCGGGTCGCGGGTATCCGGTTCGATTTTCTGTCGCAAATTTTTCACATGCTGGTCAATGGTGCGTTCATACCCTTCATAGCTAGCGCCCTGCGTGGCTTCGAGGAGTTGAGCGCGGGAATACACGCGACCCGGATAGCGCATCATGGTAATCAGCAGGTCGAATTCATTGGCGGTTAGCTCGACGGATACACCCGCAACCGTTACAGTTCGTCGTTGTAAATCTGCCTGAATATCCGACGTGGTGACAATTTCTGGTACTGTGTCGGACTGCTCCGTTCGCCGGAGGACTGCCCGCACCCGCGCGACGACTTCGCGGGGTGAGAACGGCTTGGTAATGTAATCGTCTGCGCCTAGCTCAAGTCCAATGAGCCGATCTGTTTCCTCCGTCCGTGCCGTGAGCATGATGATCGGAACATTCGAATCACGCCGAATCGCGCGGCAAACGTCCAATCCGTCCAGGTCTCCGGGTAAGTTCAAATCTAGGATCATCAACGCAGGTTTTTCGTGACGGAAAGCGGCTAATCCCTGCGTGCCATCTGATGCCCAGACGACTTCGTACCCGGCTTGTTCCAGATACAGCCGAACCGTTCGCATAATTTTGGCTTCGTCTTCAATAATGAGAATCTTTTTCCCCATCGTCTATGTTCCTGTAGGTTTTGCCCATCACGTCTCAAAGACACAGCACCTCTACGTGAAAGTATAAGCGCCATTGTGTAGATTGTGTGTAGTT
>JAEURE010000421.1:0-262 GCA_016789485.1 Anaerolineales bacterium
GCCTTCCTGTTCGATGCCATCCCCGAGGCGTATCGCACGTTGGCGGACAGCGATCCGCTCGCCGGCTACTTCGCGCTCGCGCGCGGCGTGCAGCGCGACGGTACCGACCTGCGTGCGCTGGAAATGACCAAGTGGTTCGACACCAACTACCACTACCTGGTGCCGGAATTCACCGAGAACCAGACCTTCCGCCTGACGTCGACCAAGGCGCTGGACGAGTATCTGGAAGCCAAGGCGCTGGGCATAGAAACACGCCCCGTCC
>JAEURE010000421.1:272-813 GCA_016789485.1 Anaerolineales bacterium
GCTGGGGCCGGTGAGTTTCCTGTTGCTGGCGAAGACGGTGGACGGCAGCGACCGCCTCGCCCTGCTGGACCGCCTGTTGCCGGTCTACGCCGATCTGCTGTCGAAGCTGCACGACGCCGGTGCCGACTGGGTACAGATCGATGAGCCTTGCCTGGTGCTCGATCTGGACGACGCTGCGCGCGATGCCTACGTGCGCGCGTATGCCGCGCTCGCGAAAGGCACGCGCCCATCGCTGCTGCTCGCCACCTACTTCGGCCGCCTCGGCGACAACCTGCCACTGGCCTGCGCGCTACCGGTCGATGGCCTGCATGTCGACCTGGTACGCGGCAAGGAACAACTGGACGAGGTGCTGAGGCAGCTGCCGAAGGGTCGCGTGCTGTCGGCCGGCCTGGTCGATGGGCGCAACATCTGGCGCACCAACCTCGACAACGCGCTGATCCTGGCGAAGTACGCGCAGGGCCATGTCGGCGACCGCGCGCTGTGGTTGTCGCCGTCGTGCTCGCTGCTGCACGTGCCCGTCGACCTGAGCGGTGAGAAGGCG
>JAEURE010000422.1 GCA_016789485.1 Anaerolineales bacterium
GCCGTAGATGATGCTGAAATTGACGGTTTTGGCGCGGTAGCGCTGCTCGGTGCTCACCTCGTCGAAGGACACGCCGAAGACGCGGGCTGCCGTGGCGCGGTGGATATCCTGGCCGGCGGTGAAGGCGTCGAGCATGGCCTGGTCGCCGCTGATTTCGGCGATGATGCGCAGTTCTATTTGCGAGTAGTCGGCGGAGAGGAGGATGTGGTTTTCATCGCGGGGGATGAAGGCTTTGCGCACCTCGGCGCCTTCGGGCGTGCGGATGGGGATGTTTTGGAGGTTGGGGTTGTTGGAACTGAGCCTGCCGGTGGCGGCTAATGCCTGATTGAAGGAACTGTGTACGCGGCCGGTGCGCGGATTGATCATTTTGGGCAGGGCGTCCACATAGGTGGATTTGAGCTTGTTGAGGCCGCGATGTTTGAGGATGTCGGCGGCGACGGGATGATTTTTGGAGAGATCGGTGAGGATTTCTTCGTCGGTAGAGTACTGCCCCGACTTGGTTTTTTTGCCCGGATAGGGGATGCGGAGGCGGTCGAAGAGGATTTCGCCTACCTGCTTGGGCGAACCGATGTTGAAGGCGGCGCCTACCTGCTGGTAAATGGAATCTTCGAGGGCGACGATCTGGGCGGCGAGTTGGCCGGAGTAGTTTTCGAGGAAGGCCGGGTTGATGCGCACGCCTTCGAACTCCATGTCGGCCAGCACTTTAACTAAGGGCGCTTCGATGTTGTGGAACAGTTCGCCGACGTTTTCTTTTTCGAGCATCGGCTCAAAATGGCGGCGCAGTTGCAGGGTGATG
>JAEURE010000423.1 GCA_016789485.1 Anaerolineales bacterium
GTTCGATGGAATCCCTGCGCAAACCCAGTACACGTCTGAGCCGGAGATCTTGATCAACACCGACGGAAAATATCTTGCCAACATGCGCCTTGCAAAGGGCGGGGACATCCTGATCGAACTGTATACAAAAGATGCGCCCATCACGGTCAACAGCTTTATTTTCCTTGCCTGCAAGGGTTTCTTTGACGGGGTTACTTTCCATCGTGTATTGGAGGGTTTCATGGCACAGGGCGGTGACCCAACCGGCACCGGCATGGGTGGCCCTGGTTATGAATTCGTGAACGAGTATAGCGATTTGAGTTTCGACAAGGCAGGCGTAGTAGCCATGGCAAATGCAGGCCCTGACACGAACGGCAGTCAGTTCTTCATTACATTCGGCCCGACCGAATTTTTAGACGGCGGGTATACCATTTTTGGGCAGGTGATTGAAGGCATGGATGTGGTCTTGTCTATTACCCTGCGTGACCCGGATCTCAAACCGGCCTTTACCGGCGATGTGATCGAGAGCGTGACAATCTCAGGGCAGTAGGTCTCGTCCGTTACTCTGCGTGGATTTTCGCGAATCAAAAAACTCGCTCGTGGACTTTGTTCGAGAGCGAGTTTTTTTTGATGAACTTCAACTATGGCAGAATGGTAATAAGCGCCTTGTACCATGCTTGTGTAATGAGGTCGTACCCGGCGGGGTTGGGATGATTGCCGTCATCGGCAAGGGTGTCGGGATTCGTAAAGATGCCAGTGTTGTAAAAGTCCACGGTGAGCGCGCCGTATTG
>JAEURE010000424.1 GCA_016789485.1 Anaerolineales bacterium
TTACTGCGATACCTATGGCATCTGCACCATCTCATGGGGTACCATCCTCGGATTCGTGATGGAGTGTTATGAAGCCGGGGTTCTGAATAAAGAACGCACCGGTGGCCTTGAACTCAACTTCGGCAATGCCGACGGGGCTATGGAGCTGCTGCATCAGCTTTCCCGCGGTGAAGGTTTCGGAAAAATTGCCGGACTGGGTGTACGCAAAATGAAGGAAATGTTCATTGAAAAAGGCTGGGGCGATCCCCAGTTCCTTCAGGACATCGGAATGGAGAACAAAGGACTTGAGTATTCACAGTACATTTCAAAGGAATCGCTGGCACAGCAGGGCGGATATGCCATGACCAATAAAGGTCCGCAGCACGATGAAGCCTGGCTGATCTTTATGGACATGGTAAACAACCAGATACCAACCTTTGAGAACAAGGCAGAGGCACTGCACTATTTCCCGATGTTCCGCACCTGGTTCGGACTGCAGGGATTGTGCAAGCTTCCCTGGAATGACGTTGAACCCGAAAGCAATGCCCTGAGTGACGAACCCGCCAAGGTTCCCGAACATGTCGACAATTATGTAACCATTTACAACGCGGTTACCGGCGAAAACATTGACAAGTATGAGATCATCAGGCAATCGGAGCGCGTTTACAACTTCCAGCGGATCTTCAACATCAGACGTGGCTACGGCCTCAGGAAACACGATGCCCAGCCCTACCGCGCTGCCGGCCCTGTTACCGAAG
>JAEURE010000425.1 GCA_016789485.1 Anaerolineales bacterium
GCGTGAGGGATACATGAATCAGGAAAATCTTCTGGTTGGTTTGGCAGGTGTGCTCGCTGCGGCGGCCCCGATTATTTTTGCCGTATTGGGCGAAACATTTTCCGAGCGCGCGGGTGTGATTAACCTTTCCATGAATGGGACCATTCTACTCTCAGCGATGGGTGGCTTTGCTGTTGCGTACAATACAGATAGCATCCTGCTGGGCTTTTTGGCGGGTATGTTGATTGGCGCACTGGTGGCATTGGTTGTAGCTTTTGCAAGCATTACACTTAAACAGTCCCAGGTGGCGGTTGGGTTTGTGCTTGCACTGACCTGCCGCGATCTTGCCTATTTCATCGGTAATCCTTACATGGGGCAGGCGGGTCCACGTTTGCAGGCTCTTCCAATCCCTGTATTGAGTGACATCCCGATCGTCGGCTCATTGTTCTTCCGTCAGGAAGCCATCACCTATATCAGTTTTATTGCTATCTATCTCGCATGGCTGTGGATTTTCCGCACTCGTCCGGGTTTGATGCTGCAGGGGATTGGCGAGAAACCTGCTGCAGCTTTTATTCGAGGCGCGAATGTCAACCTCATGCGCTACGTTTATACAGTCATTGGCGGCGCATTGATTGGGCTCGCCGGGCCGACTTATTCGCTTGCCATTCGCGCGGGTTGGATGGGTACTATTTCTGGTCTCGATGGCATCGGTTGGATCGCGCTTTCCATTACCATTTT
>JAEURE010000426.1 GCA_016789485.1 Anaerolineales bacterium
AATCCCGTTCCCGCCGATTGAGGCATTGAAACAGCGCGAAAGTATGACACCCAAGTTGGAGGGCGACCGTCTGAATCCCGTTCCCGCCGATTGAGGCATTGAAACCTGGCGCGGGGCGTGCAGCCCCGCTCTGGCGCGGCGGTCTGAATCCCGTTCCCGCCGATTGAGGCATTGAAACCTGCCCATCGAATTTTCCTCGGCCACCAACGTATGCGTCTGAATCCCGTTCCCGCCGATTGAGGCATTGAAACCGGTATCGACCAACTTGCGCCGCTGCTCCAGCAAGGTCTGAATCCCGTTCCCGCCGATTGAGGCATTGAAACGAGTCGTAGCTCACATGGTCGGCGTGGGGCGGCTGCGTCTGAATCCCGTTCCCGCCGATTGAGGCATTGAAACGGGGCATTCCTGGCCTGTATCTGGATGATAGGTCTTATTGTCTGAATCCCGTTCCCGCCGATTGAGGCATTGAAACTATTTTACGCGAGTATCGTAGGACGGGATAAGATATGCGTCTGAATCCCGTTCCCGCCGATTGAGGCATTGAAACAAAAACAACTCCACTGCAGGCGGCGGCGTGGCGGCGGTCTGAATCCCGTTCCCGCCGATTGAGGCATTGAAACTGTCCCAGAAGCATCTGGGTGACGATGGCCGACAGCGGTCTGAATCCCGTTCCCGCCGATTGAGGCATTGAAACCAACCGCTACACGCTGGCACA
>JAEURE010000427.1 GCA_016789485.1 Anaerolineales bacterium
CTTCCACCAATCAATGCCCCAATTGCCATGACCAAGGCAACTATCCACAAGACTTGACCCGAAAACAAAAAGAAAATCGCCGCGGCAGTATTGACTGCAAATGCTACAGCTTGTTTCAAAGCATTGAGTCTTGTCAGTGAATCTTCTATTGTTAATCCAAGTGCTGAAAGGATAATCACGCTTAAGCCTGCGCCGAAATATCCGCCGTAAATAGAAGCGAGACCAATGGGAAGCCATGATAATTTTTCAAGATTAGATTTTTGACTTCGCTTTATCAACCACGCGCGGACAGAATCTTGAACGGCAAGTAAGATAGAAGCAAGCAAAATCAAATAAGGGATAAGTTCATTGAATAATTTTTCACCAGTTTGTAACAAAAAGAATCCACCTAGTATTCCACCGAGAATGCTGGCTGGCATCAATAACCATAAACGATTCTTTTGGTCGCGTAAATCATTCCATTGAGCAAGAGTCCCGCCCAAATAACCAGGTGACAATGCCACTGTGTTTGTAATACTTGCAGACACAGCAGGCACGCCCAAAAAAGTTAAGACAGGAAATGTAATTAACGTTCCACCACCAGCAAGGGCGTTGACTGCGCCTGCGGCTAGCGCGGCGATTGCGATAAGTATATAATCCATTGAGGCTAACATAGTAAGCAACTATACCAAATTTGTTTGAAGGCTAAACGGCAGAAG
>JAEURE010000428.1 GCA_016789485.1 Anaerolineales bacterium
AAGTTTCAGCTTTGTATTCGCCGCTGTCGGTCTTGACCGTGTATGGGCGCTGGGAGAGATCGACCTCGTTCGCCATGTCAAATTCAACTTTTGCGCCGAAATTTTCAGCTTGTTTCTGGAACAGTTCTCCCAATTGTGCCCCGCCGACACCTTCTGGAAAGCCAGGATAGTTTTCAATCGTGTGAGTCAAAGCCGCCTGACCACCCAACTGCATACCCGTTAAAACGATCGGTTCCAATTCTGCACGAGCAGCATACAACGCCGCCGCCAACCCCGCAGGACCCGATCCCAAAATTAATACCTTTACATTCTTCTCGTTGGACATTGCTTCATCTTCCTTAGGCATCCGCCTGTGATTTATTTTCAATCGTAGTCAAGACGACTCTTTCGGGCCTGTTATTACCGTCTCGCATTGTATCAGATGCTTACAGACGTGAAAAGTTACAGCCTGCGCCCAACTGCGCCGTTAATATTTCTCTAACAGCCTCCACAATCTCTGGCGGGGTTGTCCATATTTCCTCCACAATTTGTCAGTACATTTATATAAACTTATTCGAGGAGAGAGAAAACATGAAAGCTGTTATGTGTCGTTCCTATGGTTCGCCAGATGTACTGAAGATCGAAGAGGTTGAAAAGCCCGCAGTCACCGAGGATGGCGTGTTGGTTCGTGTTCATGCTTCTTCGGTCAACCCTG
>JAEURE010000429.1 GCA_016789485.1 Anaerolineales bacterium
GGGAGGCCTGCAACAGGTCCTCTTTGGTTTTCTTAATCTTATCCAAGTCAGTCCCTTTCAAGGCCTCCTTGGAATCATTCAGCGCCCGTTCAATGGCCATCCGCTCGTCCTGGCTCACCTTGTCGCCGTGATCTTTCAGCGCCTTTTCGGTGGAATAGACAACCCCATCGGCCTCGTTTTTCGCTTCAATTTCGGCGGCCTTCTTTTTGTCTTCATCGGCAAACTTCTCGGCCTCTTTGACAAACTTTTCCACTTCGTCCTTAGACAATTTGCTCTTGGCGTGAATGGTGATGTGTTGCTCTTTTTTCGTCCCCATGTCCAAGGCCTTCACGTTCAAAATGCCGTTGGCATCGATGTCAAAGGTCACTTCAATTTGCGGCATACCTCGTGGCGCTGGCGGAATTCCGTCCAGGTCAAAATGCCCCAACGAGGTATTGTCTTTCGCTAACGGCCGTTCCCCTTGCAGGACGTGAATGGTCACCGCCGGCTGGTTGTCCGCCGCTGTCGAGAACGATTGGGACTTCTTCATGGGGATGGTGGTGTTCCGCTCAATCAACTTGGTCATCACTCCGCCCAAGGTTTCCAATCCCAGGGAAAGGGGCGTGACGTCCAACAACAAAACGTCCTTCACTTCCCCTCCCAACACCCCCGCTTGAATGGCGGCCCCTAAGGCCACACATTCCATAGG
>JAEURE010000042.1 GCA_016789485.1 Anaerolineales bacterium
GAAGTCTGCAAGACTTCGGCACTTGTATCTATTCAATCGCCTCGCGCAGTTTCCTCGCGAGTTTTCCAAAGTACGGAGTATAGCGAATGTCATCTTTTCTTGGGCGCGGAAGTTCAACTTTCACGTCCATTTTTATTTTACCGGGGCGTTGCGTCAACACCAAAACACGATCTGCAAGGAATAAGGACTCATTGATGGAATGCGTCACCATGATGACCGTCTTCTGTTTAGCCTGCCAAATTCTTGACAGCTCTGTCCACATGCGTTCACGGGTGAGAGCATCCAGCGAAGCAAAAGGTTCGTCGAGCAGAAGCAGGTCCGGGTCGTGGATGAGCGCGCGCGCGATTCCCACACGCTGTGCCATGCCGCCGGATAAGTCGCGTGGAAGCGAGTCTTCGAAGCCTTTCAATCCCACCAAGCGGATCATTTCACGCGCTTTGTTGTGCGCTTTGATATTGCCAACCCCTTCCAGTTCAAGTGGAAGTTTGATGTTTTCAATTACAGTGCGCCACGGCATAAGACTGGCCTGCTGAAAAACCATGCCTATCTTGGGACGGTGATGATACATGAAGTTTACATGGCCGGCGGTCGGCTGAATCAGCCCAGCCAATACCTTGAGCAGGGTCGTCTTTCCCGACCCCGACGGGCCGAGGAAGCAAATAAATTCGCGCGGATGCACTTGAAATGAAATTCGATCAAGCACATCAAGCCCGGTAGGCGGGGATACCTGTCCATTGCTCTCGGGAAAAACTACGCTCAAATCTTTTACAGTGAGGGCGGGTTTGGTGTTTGTCATATTTCTTTGGTCATTGCTTCACTTGCAATGTATGGATTACGGCACGAACTCATTCGTGAATGCTTTGCTCAAATCGACAGGCGCGGGGATCAGCCCCATCTTTACCAAAATATCGTTCATGTTCTCCCAGGCTTGCGGGTCGGAAAAGCCGATTCTCTCCGCCTGCCAAAACTCGATGGATGTCTTCAGAACCTGCATCTGCACGTCCTTGTCCTGATCCTTCAAGTTCTCCACGAACTTAAAGCTGATCTCATAGGCTTCATCGGGATCGGCAATCGTATCTGCGATGCCGCGGGCAAGCGCGCGAGCCATACTTTTTACCAACTCGGGCTCGTTTGCAATTGTCATTTCACTTGAGATGATCCCATTTGCAGTCAACTGCACATAATCGGCCACACGCAGTTCGTTCAATTTGAATTCCTGTGATGCCAAAACGATTGGTTCGTTTGCCGCGTAACCGACCACAATATCTTTTTGTCCGCTTGCATACGCTTCCACCTGGTTGAAGCCAATCGCATCCATCTTCACATCATCCGGGGTGAGGCCGGCAGAAAAAAGCAGGGCTTGCAAACCAATATAGTTTGCGCCAAACAAGCCTGGCAATCCAATCGTTTGCCCACGCAGGTCAGCAGGTTCATTGATATTCAATTCAGGCGCGGAAATAATGGAAATCGGGAATTGCTGATACCAGGCAAAGGCATACACCACGGGCAATCCCTGTGAACGTGCTAACAAAACCTGCTCGCCTGAAGCCACGGCAAATGGAAGTTCGCCCGCACCTACCAACGCCACTCCATCGGTCTCGAAGGCATAATCGAATTCGATCTCGATCCCTTCATCAGCGAAATAACCTTTATCGATGGCAACATAGAACGGCGCATATTGAATATTTGGGATGTAGCCCATCGGCAGTTTTATCTTGCGGACTGCATTCGCATCATTTCCGCCCTGTGAACTGCCGCAAGCCGAAAGGCTGAGCGCCAGCCCGATCAAGATGTAAGTCAACTTTTTAAACATTATCATCTCCTATAATTTTTTTATCATGATTGCCACTTCAAAAATTTTCTTTCCAGCAGCGTTACCACGCCATACAGAAATAAAGCCAGCGCGATCAACATGAAAACCGCCACAAACACCATGGATGTGTCATATTGAAAATCACCAAGCTGCAGGAGGAAGCCCAGCCCCTGCTCGGCATCAACCAGCTCGCCGACGATGGCACCAATCACCGATAATGTTGCGCCAATTCGCAATCCTCCGAGCAGCACGGGCAGCGAAGCCGGGACTTCCAGCTTCATCAGAATCTGCAGGCGTGTCGCTCGAATGGAATGCATCATGTCATATAACGCAGCCGGCACGGCGCGTATGCCAACCACCGTATTCACCAAGACGGGGAAGAACACGATCAACGCACAGATGACCACTTTCGAAAGAATTCCATCCCCCAACCAGATGACCAGCAGTGGCGCAATGGCTACTACAGGGATAGCCTGGCTTGCGACAAGATATGGTGACAGGACTTTTTCAAGCGAGCGTGATTTTGCCAGTGCATACCCCGTTATAGTGGCGAAGGTAATCCCAACCAGCAAGCCCAGCACGATCTCTACAAGAGTGATGCCTGTGTGATACAGCAGGCTTCCATCCATGAGAGCTTTTAGGAAACGTGACCACACGTCCACGGGTGCGGGCAGGATGAAGCGCGGAAGCTGAGTCCATTGCACGATCAATTGCCATGCCATCAGCGCAAAGGCGATGGAAAGGACGGCTGGAAGGATATTTTTAACACGCTTGAGTGATGACATAAAAAAATGCGCCTCGTTTGTATCGAAAATCGGGGCGCAGAAACAGGCATCAGCGGCGCGTGAAGCGGTTCACATCCACAAAAAAACCCGAAAACAAGGAACGTTTTCGGGGCGTGAATCCAAACAGCGACACAAGTCGTGTTGTCTTTTACCTTCTTCTATCCAGACTATAACTGTCGGCCCCGGAATCTCACCGAGTCATGCCCGTTTTCCCAGCGGGGAAAGCGATGTACCTAAACAGGCTCGTGGGCTGTACCACCGATCGGGAATTGCACCCTGCCCCGAAGGTCGATATTTAGTTGTTGAGATTATACCCGCAACGGGCGGGATAACGCAATCAGGCTTTGACGATGCAGTCCACTGGGCAGACGGAAACGCACTTGGGTGAATCGAAGTGGCCTTCGCATTCAACGCAGGTGGCCTGGTCGATCACATACAGGGTGCCATCGCCTTCGGTGATGGATTCGGTGGGGCAATCGGGAACACAGGCACCGCAGGCGATGCAGTCGTCTTGAATTTTCATGGTCATGGGATGGTTTCCTTTTCAAAGTTTGAGATTTTGCCTGCTTAAGGTATCCCATCACATTTGAAGCGTCAATTGACGATTGTCTTTTATTTGCGAAATTTTGTAATAAAAAAGCAGATGACCATAGGACGGTCATCTGCCGGGAGACAAAAAATGAATTCAATTATTGGTTTTGAAGTAAGAAGTTCACCGCGGCCAACCCTCCACAAATGCAAAAAGCGATCACAAAAGAACCGACAAAGTACAGGATAATGTTTCGCTGATTGGATTGTCCCGTTTTGCCGTTGTATTGCGTGCCGCAGTTTTGGCATTTGACGTGGGTGAACATGTTCGGGCCAAGCGCGCCTCCCCACCAGGTGTAGCTGACCTTCTTCGCATTGCTTTGTCCACAGCTCGGACAGGGTGCATATTGAGTTGGGTTTTGCATAAAGTTCCTCCAAAGAATGAAATGATTGAACTTATCTTACATGAAAAAATTCTTTCACCCAATCATACAAATGTAGGGGAGTTTCCATCCTCATTTATTTTTCGCGAAATCTCGCCATTGTGTACACATCCACAAATTGACCGTCGCGGTAGGCGAAATTCTTAAGCGTACCTTCGATAACAAAAGTGAATTTTTTGTACAGGGCAACGGCAGGTTCATTGTCCGTATAGACTTCAAGTTCAAGACGGGTGAGGTTGAGCCAGTTATCGGCGAGGTCAATGGCAGCTTGCATGAGCGCGGAGCCAACTCCCTTGCCTTGCCAATCATCGCGGACGGCCATGCCGAGCTGTCCCACATGTCTGCGGCGCGGGTTTTGCGGGAAGGTATACAATCCCAATTGACCGACAACATCATCGTCAACGCAGGCCAGAAGACTGAAAGAACCCTCGGGTGGCTCGGCAAGACGCTTACGCCATCTATCGAGAGATGGATATGGAAGCTGGAGAGTTCCCCAAATTGCTTTTGGGCCAGAGAATATCTTTTGCATTGCTTCGGCGTCTGAGGCTTCAGCACGGCGGATGAAGAATTTTGTTTTTTTCATAAACACCTCTGGAATATTTATACAACAGTTTTGATTATTTTTTACAAAAAGACCCCAAAGATTTTGGAAATCTTCAGGGTCTGAGTTAATTCGAAACAACAATTTACTTCAACTGCGCTTTGATCTTCTCGGCTGTGTCTTTGTATGCGGCCAACTTATCTTTTTCCTTTGCGACCAACGCGGCGGGTGCTTTGTTGGCGAAGTCACTGCCAAGTAAAGTTTCCAAACGCTGGATGTGAGACTCGGCTTCCTTAAGTTCTTTTTCAAGGCGGACCTTTTCGTTCGCCAAATCCACCATACCTGCGAGCGGGAGATAGATTTCCACAGAGCCGACGATGAGAGCAACAGCATCATTCGGTTTATCCGGGAGAGATTCATCGATCACGAGCGACGAATGGTCAAGTCCTGCAAGGGATGCAATGACTTGAGCTTGTTCCTTCAGCAGGTCAGTCCTTGCACCCGCAGAAATGCTCGCAGCGATCTTCTTGCCGGGAGCCACATTCTTCTCCGCGCGCAGGTTGCGGATGGAACGCACGATCTCCTGGATCAACGCGAAGTCTGCGATCTTCTCCTCTTCCCAGCCTTCCACATCACGCGGCTCGGGGAATTTCGCCACGATCAAGGCATCGGGCCAGTCAATACAAATTGCATTCAATGGCGATTCACGCAATGCGCTGTGCAAGTGGCCCCAAATCTCTTCGGTCACGAACGGCGTAAAAGGATGGAGCAAACGCAGGGAAGTATCAAACACACGCGCAAGCGTATCCGCCGCACGGGCTGCCCGAATGCCGCCTTCGTTCAATCCCTGCTTGGCGATTTCCACGTACCAATCCGCAAAGTCTGACCAGATAAAATCATAAATTTGTTGACCAGCCTGCCCATATTGAAAGTTCTGGAATTGACGTTCCACATCGCGGACGAGCTGCTGCAAACGAGCCCAGATCCATGAATCGGCGAGGGTGTATTCGCCAAGTTCGAGATGCTCCTCTTTTTGGGCATCAATCGCATTGATCACGAAGCGTCCCGCATTCCACAACTTATTTGCAAAGTTGCGATTGGCTTCCACTTTCTTAAGCCCGACGTTGGTGTCGTTCCCAGGTGTGGAACCAACCAACAGGGTGAAGCGAAGCGCATCCGTACCGAATTCATCCATGACGATGAGCGGGTCGATCACATTACCTTTGGTCTTGGACATTTTATGTCCATGCTCATCACGAACGAGGCCATGCAAATACACAGTGTGGAAAGGAACTTGTCCCGTGTATTCCAAACCGCTCATGATCATGCGCGCCACCCAGAAGAACAAAATGTCGTAACCCGTTTCCATATAGGAAGTAGGATAAAAATATTTGTAGTCTGGTGTTTCATCGGGCCAGCCGAGAGTTGAGAACGGCCACAAGCCCGAAGAGAACCAGGTGTCCAACACATCGTCATCCTGACGAATATCCTTCGAGCCGCAGGTCGCGCATTGGGTCGGGTCTTCGCGCGCCACGGTCATGTGATGATCCGGGCAATACCACACAGGGATGCGATGTCCCCACCACAGTTGACGGCTGATACACCAATCCTTGATATTCTCAAGCCAGTTGTAATAAGTCTTCTCAAAACGTTCGGGCACAATCTTGATGCGCCCGTCGCGCACGGCATCCAGACCAGCTTTGGCAAGCGGCTCAATCGTAACGAACCATTGTTCGGAGATCATCGGCTCGACGATCTCACCGCCGCGCTGTGAACGTGGGATGGTCGTCATATATTTTTCTTCTTTGATGACGAGCCCCGCCTCTTTCATATCCGCCCAAAGCTGCTTCCTCGCTTCGAACCGATCTTGGCCCTGATATTTTCCGCCATTCTCGTTGACCTTTGCTTCTTTATCCAGCATGGAAATGATGGGCAGGTTGTGTCGCTGCGCGATGGCATAGTCGTTCGGGTCGTGCCCAGGTGTGATCTTGAGCGCACCCGTACCAAATTCCATGCTGACGTATTCATCCGCGATGACGGGAATCTCACGTCCAAGCATGGGAACGATGGCAGTCTTGCCAATGAATTTCTTGAAGCGCTCATCTTCAGGGTGGACTGCCACAGCGGTATCACCGAGAATCGTCTCAGGGCGGATGGTTGCGACGGGGATGAACTCTTCTGAATCCTTGAGCACATATTTGAAATAATACAGTTTCGCTTCTTCGTCGCTGTATTCCACTTCCAGGTCAGAGACAGCGGTTTTCAACCCAGGCGACCAGTTGATGAGACGAGGACCACGGTAGATCAGTCCTTTCTCATAGAGGCGGACAAATGCCTCTCGCACCGCGCGACTCAAGCCTTCGTCAAGGGTGAAGCGTTCTCTGTCCCAATCACAGGATGCGCCGAGTCTCCGAATCTGATTCGTGATCATGCCGCCGTATTTGTGCTTCCACTCCCATGTGCGTTTGATGAATTCTTCGCGGCCGATCTCCTCGCGAGTCACTTCTTCAGTTCTCAAAAGATCGCGCTCCTCCATGAGCTGCGTAGCGATGCCTGCATGATCAGTGCCGGGGACCCACAAGGTAGAGAAGCCTTTCATGCGGTGATAACGAACCATGAGGTCTTCCACGCTGACGAACATGGCGTGACCAATGTGCAATTCACCCGTCACATTGGGCGGGGGAATCGTAAGGACGAACGGTTTGACGTTCGGGTCAAAGTTCGGCTTGTTCGGGTCGTTTTGCGGCTTGAAGAATCCGCCTGCTTCCCACATCGCGTAAATGCGCTGTTCTGTGGATTTGAAATCATATGCTTTCGGTAATTCCTGTTTCGTCATTCGCGCTCCTTGTTTGCGGAGAAAACTCCGTTGGTTGAGTAGGGCGAATATTCTTTTCGCCCATATCGAAACCAACATGTGATTGAAATATATTCTGCGACGAAGTGTTTGCCATTCACTTGTGGTTTCGATACGCCGCTATCGCGGCTACTCAACCACCAAGTTATCTTAAAATAAAAACACCTCGTCCGTCATGAGGACGAAGTGTCGAACTTCGCGGTACCACCTCAATTCGCCGTTTTGTCCCCAAGGGGATGATACGCGGCGCACTCGGTGACCGACAATCATCGGTCTTTGCTGTAACGGGCAATCCCGTGAACGGTCTACTCAGCCAGAGGCTTTTCTTCGTCAATGAATTCAGACGACTTCAGCGGCTTTTTGCTGCGGAAACTTCCAGCCAGGGTTTCCTTCTCTATCAGCGTTCGGGTCGCGTACTACTTCTGAATGGCGGGATTATACATAGCAGAGCAAAGTGAGTCAAGCCAGTAATTATTTTTCATGATACCTTTTCTCAAAAATAAGAATGCTATACTTGCCTCAATCCAGAAACAAAAAGGAATTCCTCTCCATGACCCCTCTCAACCTTTTCCTTGCCGCTCTCGCTGCGCTTTTGGCGGGCGGAATTAACGCCCTCGCAGGCGGCGGGACGCTCATCACCTTTCCCGTATTGACGTTTCTTGGCGTGCCCGCTGTCGCCGCAAATATCACCAACACAGTGGCACTTTGTCCCGGCTATTTTGGAGGGACCATCGCTCAATGGAAAGATTTGCAGGGACAAAAAAGCAGGCTGTGGTTGATCGTCCCTGCCAGCATCGTCGGCGGCGTGCTCGGCGGTTTTTTACTTTTGCAAACAGGCGAAAAATTATTCAAAGACCTTGTTCCTTATTTGATCCTGCTGGCTTCGGGTCTGCTTGCGATTCAAGACCCTGTCCGCGCATGGTTGACGAAGCGCATGGGCGCAGGTCATGGCTCGCGTTTGGAAAAGATCACCTGGCTGCCTGTCACGCTGGCATCGGTCTACGGCGGATATTTCGGCGCAGGATTAAGCGTGATCGTCCTTTCCGCTTTGGGGCTGACCCTCGAAGATACGCTCACGCGTCTTAACGCGCTCAAGCAGGCGGTTGCTTTCTCGGTCAATGTCGCCGCTGCGGTCTTTTTCCTTTTCTCCGGGCAGGTACTTTGGAGCGTGGCGGCTGTGATGGCTGTCGGCGCATTGGTTGGCGGTGTGCTTGGCGGAAAACTGGCAGGCAAAATAAAACCGTCCACCTTGCGATGGACGGTTGTGACAATCGGTGTGATCGTCGCGATCATTTATTTCGTGCGTGGTTAACTCTTTTTCTTTTTCGCGTTCTCTTCATCCACACGGCCAAAGATCATGCGTCCCGCGGCGGTTTGCAGCACCTTGGTGATATTCACTTCCATGTATTCGCCAATGTAATCCTTGCCGTTTTCCACGACCACCATCGTGCCGTCTTCCATGTAGCCTACACCCTGGCCGTATTCCTTGCCTTCCTGTATCACATTGATGCGCAGGACTTCCCCGGGCAGTACAACTGACTTGACGGCATTTGCAAGTTCATTGATATTTAGAACCGTCACACCCTGCAACTCAGCAATGCGGTTTAAGTTGTAATCATTCGTCAGCACAGGGCTTTTTAATTGTTTGCCGAGTACGATCAATTTATCGTCCACTTCACGCACGCCGTCTACGTTGATGTCCGAGATGCGGACGAGGATGTTGGGAAGTTTTTGCAATTCAGCCAGCACTTCCATGCCGCGGCGCCCACGCTGACGGCGCATCCCGTCCGGGGAATCAGCGATATATTGAAGTTCGTTCAACACAAAGCGGGGGATGAGAAGCGTGCCGGGCAGAAAGCCCGTTTTTGCAATGTCTGCCACACGTCCGTCAATGATGACGCTTGTATCCAGAAGGATATTTCGGTTGAGATTCGTCCAGGAGGATGAGCCGCCGCCTTCATTCCGACCGCTCAAGGCGCTGAGCAAGCCCATAATATCTCCCTGCCGCATGACAAAAAGCGAAACACTCAGATAGGAAAAAACCAATACGCCAATGAAAGGTAATATCTGGCTGAATGGATCGGGGAGCAGCGAAAGGGGAAATGCCAGCAGTGCGGCAATGAGCAAACCAACCACCAGCCCTGTCAACCCGGCGAAGAGGCTTTCCGCCGCCATGCGCCCAAGCAGGGAGCGCAGCGCGCGCGCGGGACGAGTGGTAATGTATGGGGTGAGGATCAAACCCGCCAGTGCGCCGACCAGCCCAAAGACGAGCGTGGTGCGAACGGCGCTATCAGGAGTGAACTTTGAAATGTCAAAACCCAAGTATCCCCCGGAGATTGCCAGCACGATCATCCCAACAATACGAAGAACAAATTCAAAACTCATAAATAACTCCTTTAAATAAATCCAAAATAAATAGAAGATAAGATAATAGCACGGGTATCACAGCCCGTCAATTGTCACATTTTATTTCTTATATTATTGTTATAATGCGTATCTACTTTAGCTTTTTTAATCAAAAAATCGCCTCAATTAAAGGATTGAGTGAACCCATGCCCCTCACTGATACTCTCAACCGTCCTCTGCGCGATTTGCGCATTTCCGTGACTGACCGCTGTAACTTCCGCTGTGTGTATTGCATGCCCAAGGAGATTTTCGGTACGGATTATAAATTCCTGCACCGTGATCAGGTGTTGACATTTGAGGAAATCACAAGGCTTGCAAAGATATTCGTCGCACACGGGGTGAAAAAGATACGGCTGACAGGCGGCGAACCGCTTGTCCGCAAAGACCTGCCGGACCTGATTGCCATGCTTGCCGCCATTCCCAACCTTGACTTGACCATGACCACCAACGGTTCGCTGTTGCCCAAGTTTGCGCAAGCGCTTAAAGATGCGGGCTTGAAGCGGGTTACAGTCAGCCTCGATTCTCTCGACAACACAATTTTCAAGTCTATGAACGATGTGGATTTCCCTGTCGAAAAGGTGATTGAAGGCATGGATGCCGCCGCCGCAGTCGGGCTGGGACCCATCAAAGTGAACATGGTCGTGAAGCGCGGAGTAAACGAGAGCAGCATTTTGCCGATGGCGCGCTTCTTCCGAGAGAAAGGCTACATCCTGCGCTTCATCGAATACATGGACGTGGGTCATTCCAACGGCTGGCGCATGGATGAAGTTGTTCCCGCCGCAGAGATTGTCAAAATGATCGATGCTGAAATGCCCCTTGAATCTGCCGACCCAAACTATCCCGGGGAAGTGGCCGGGCGCTGGCGGTACAAGGATGGCAAAGGCGAAGTTGGCACCATCTCTTCGGTTACACAGGCGTTCTGCCGTGATTGCAACCGCGCCCGCATCACCGCTGAAGGACAACTGTATACCTGCCTGTTTGCCGTCAAAGGACATGACTTCCGTGCATTGCTGCGCGAAGGTGCGAGCGATAATGACATCTCGCAAGAGATTGCCCGCGTGTGGAACAAACGCACCGATCGTTATTCCGAAATTCGCTCTGAAAACACCATTACCCTTCCAAAGGTGGAAATGTCCCACATCGGCGGGTGATGAAAATTAATTCTTCAAACAACTCTGGAGGAGTTTTTGCACAAGAAGATCAAAGCCGTGTTATTTGACCTGGACGGGACGCTTCGTCATAACATCCCCAGCGGAGGGGATGTTTTCTCAAAAGGTGCCCGCGAGATTGGATTGAGATTCTCGGATGAAGACCGCATCCGTGCCGAACGCTGGGAACATTTTTATTTCGCGAGTTCCTTCGAGATCAAAAAAGACATCAAAGAATTCAAAGGCGATGCCTTCTGGGTAAATTTTAGCCGCAGGAAATTGGTGGCATTGGGCTGCGAACCAAAGGAAGCCGTCAACTTATCTGAGCGTATGTCTCACTACATGCGCGAGCATTACAAGCCCGAGCCGCACGTCTTTGAAGAATCGCGCACTATGCTCACTTCCCTGCAAAACGACGGCTACATCCTTGGCGTCATCTCCAACCGCGAAGAGCCCTTCCACGAAGAGTTGAAAGAATTAAAGCTCGATTCGCACTTCAACTTTTCACTTGCCGGCGGAGAAGTCAACTCCTTCAAACCGGAACCTGCCATCTTCAAACACGGGTTGGAACGGGCCGGCGTCAATGCGGATGAAGCCATCTATGTGGGCGACAATTACTTTGCAGATATCATCGGTTCGCATCGTGCCGGGCTGACGCCTGTTCTCTACGACCCGGGCGGTCTCTTCCCCGAAGCCGCTTGCGCCGTCATAAAATCATTCGACGAATTCCACAAGCTATTAAAATAACAATATCTCTTCGATCCACACCGCGAAAGGATGTTAACTTTCGCGGTATTCGCATTAAAATGGATGTGAAACAAAAGGAGGCTTTCATGGCTTGGGAACGAAAGATCATGCGCACGGTGCGCGTGCGCAATTCACAGAAGAAGGGCGTGCTGGGAAAATTACTGACCGCCATTGCGGAAGCGGGCGGGAACACAGGCAGCATTGTCCTGTTGACGGAAACCACACAAAATGTGGTGCGCGACATCACCATTACCGCCGATGACGAAAAAAGCCTCGCCGCGATCTTGGATGCGATCGAAAATAATGAAGGCACGCGTGTGCTGGAAGTACGAGATGAAGTACTGGAATTACATCAAAAAGGAAAGATCGCCATCCGCTCACGGTACCCAATCGATTCATTAACCACCCTGCGGCGCGTGTACACGCCTGGCGTGGCGGAAGTTTGTCTGCGCATCGCAAAGGACCCTTCACAGGCGCGGCTATACACCAGCATCAGCCACATGGTTGCGATTGTCACAGACGGCACGGCAGTGCTTGGGCTTGGAGACATTGGTCCACTCGGCGCCATGCCCGTGATGGAGGGCAAAGCCATGTTGATGGAAACTCTTGTGGGGCTATCGGGCATTCCCATCCTGCTGAACACAAAAGATACGGATGAAATCATCAATACAGTTGCTGCCATTTCGCCAACCTTTGCCGCCATTCAACTGGAGGATATTTCTGCGCCTCGCTGTTTCGAGATCGAGGAAAGATTGCAAGCCATGCTCGACATCCCCGTGATGCATGACGACCAGCACGGCACAGCCGTGGTCTGTACGGCAGCCATGATGGTTGCCTCGCGCGAAACGGACACGGACCTGAACAAAGCTGTCATCGGGCAGATCGGGCTTGGGGCGGCTGGGCATGCCATCGGTCAGATGATGATGCGTTTGACTGGGAACCCGGTCTATGGCGCGGACTTGAGTCCACTGGCTTTGGAACGATTCGAAAAGGCCGGAGGAATCAAATCCAACTTAAAAGAGATCATGGAAAAGTGCGATATTGTTGTGGCAACGACAGGCGCGCCGAATCTGATCAAGCCTGAAATGGTTCGCAAAGGACAGATCATTCTTGCGCTCTCGAACCCAAACCCCGAGATCGACCCGGACGTAGCGATGGAACATGGCGCAGCATTTGCCGCAGACGGCAAGTCTGTGAATAATGTGTTGGGATTCCCCGGCATCTTCCGCGGCATTGTGGATTCACAAGCCTCGCGTATTACCCATGAAATGTATTTGGCAGCCGCAAAAACAATAGCGGAAATGACCCCGCCTGGAGAGTTGGTTCCCAGCCCGCTGGACAAAAAGGTGCATCGCGCTGTGGCTCGCGCTGTGGCAGAGGTGGCCATCAAGCAGGGCATTGCCCGCGCAGAATATGTGCCATACGTGGACGAGTAATAAAAAAATCCGCCAACTCTGAACGGTTGGCGGATTTTTTTTGAGATTTAATTCTACCGTTTTAACATCCAAATGATTCTGTCATACGAGAGGATGTAGTGCAATAAAGAAATACTGCCGAAAACATATCCCGCCGTGATCGCTCCTGCATCGAAAAAGCAAAAAGTAGCGAATGAAAAAAAAATGACCTCAAGCAGCAAGCGCACCCAGCCCGAAACTGGGACGGGCGCTTTCCCATTTGCACTTGCATCCTCAGGGATTCGGAACGTGCCCCACAAGATCGCGGCAAGCAGAGGCAGCCCAACCACAAGCACATAGCGCATAACCCCTTCGTGACGAACCCAGCCCCAAAAACCAAAGGCATAAAGCGCGACGAGTTCGAGAATAAAACGGAGACCCAGATTAAGCGGGTTTTGACTCATGGCTGTTCCTGTGAAATGACGATCTCTTTCACGCGTCCCACCTGTCCATCCATCAAACGGACTTTGATTCCGTGCGGATGGTTTGGCGATTTGGTAAGGAGATCTTTGACGATGCCCTTGGTCAGCTTGCCCGTGCGCTGGTCTTGTTTCAAGACGATCAGTACAGTCATGCCGGGTTTGATATTTGAGCGGTTTTGTCCATTCATTATTTTTTATTCTCATTTAGAAAGACTGTGAAATCAAGGTCACCGGGTGATGCGCCAAAACTGGTGAGCAAAGCCGCCGCTTCACCGCGGTGTTGGGTGCCATGGTTGACGAG
>JAEURE010000430.1 GCA_016789485.1 Anaerolineales bacterium
GAGCGCAGCTACTGTCTGTCTCGCGCTCTGCAGATCAACCCCAGTAACGCGGTGACGCAGCGTGACCTGGCTGCGCTGCGTGGGGAAGCCCCGGCGGCCAAATCGGCGCGCAGTCCTTTCTATCAGCTCAGCGTTTTCGGCTGAGTGCCTCACCCGGCAAATGTACAGCGCAAATCGCGAGCATTTGTAGGAACACCGCACCACCGTTGCCACCTGAAGCATATATCGCGGGCAGCAGGCAGCCAGAAGCCGATACGCTTTGGTCATCAGCAATCTATGGGTCTGCCCTATTCGCTGCCTAGTGATCGTGGACGGGAGTGGATGGGAGTCGAACCCACCGCGGCCTGTCGAGCAACCCGCCACCAGTTTTGAAGACTGGGGCATCCACCGGGACACTGCCACCCCCGTGTGTGATTATAGCAGTTGCCAATCGGCGCTTCCCAGGGCACAATCCTGCCAGAGGTGCTTTATGATCAACCGTCTACATCATGTGCAGATCACTGTGCCGACGGACGCCGTGGATGCGGCACACCAGTTTTACTGCGGCCTGCTGGGACTGCCGGAAGTCGAGAAGCCCGACTCGCTCAAAGGGCGCGGCGGCTTCTGGCTGCAATTGGGCAGCGAACAGGTGCATGTCGGCATCGAGGACGGCGTGAATCGCCGGGCGACCAAAGCGCATGTCGCCTA
>JAEURE010000431.1 GCA_016789485.1 Anaerolineales bacterium
GGCTCCGGGACTCATCAACGGGAATCACTCTTGCCTGGTCGCGCTTGAACGACCACCGTGCGCACAGTATACGATTGAGGAAATCGCTTTACTGTGCTGATTCTCGAGGTTTTCTTTCACGGTCTCGAAACGCCTTTGAAGACGTCCGCCATGCGCCATCGACGGCGCAAATATGCATGCGATACAGCAATTCAAGCTATCGTAAAAAACCGTGAGACTCGCCCCGTGAAGATGTAAAATCCTCCGTCAGTAAGTACTTGCGCAGCTCGGCCTCATGCGGTTTACTGCCGCGTGTTAAGGGCAAACCTGTCGAAAGGCAGGGACGCAAAGCTACCGGTCTTCGGGCGTGAGCCCATGATAGCGGGGTTGCCAGTAAAAGGTTGCACAAGACCACGTCAGCATTGAGTGCTGTTGTGGCTTGGCCTTTTATGACCATCCCGGCGATGTGAAGCGCAGCGTTCAGACAGAACGCGTAGAGGATGGGCAAATGGGGCGGTTCGGAATCCATTTCGGCAAAGTCGCAGTCCGCTGCTTGACTGTCAGCGCACTTTCACTGGCTTTGGTTGCTTGCGGTGGCGGTGGCGGTGGATCGTCGGGCACGCCCTCCGAAATACCCTCTGAACCCACGCCCAACCGGGCACCACAGGTCACTGGTGTACCAGCGGCCACGGCCCAGGTCGGA
>JAEURE010000432.1 GCA_016789485.1 Anaerolineales bacterium
AGTTTTTTTAAATATTTTCACACATGTCATCCTGAGCGATAGCGAAGAACGCTCTCTCAGGGTGACATGGTCTTATGGCAAATCTACAATCGAAATATTGTTTCCTGATTGATTTACGACATACATTTTTCCATTTGAGTCAAACACAATTCCAGTGGGTCTTTTAAATGGATTACTAGAAATACTTTTACCACCAATAGCAGAGATGAAGTTTCCGTCATTGTCAAAAATCTGGATGCGACCTAATAGGTAATCAGAAACATAGACATTGCCTTGTGAATCGATGGCAATCGCTTCAGGGATGCCTCCTACACCAATATCATCTCCCATTTTCCAAACGGTGATGAAGGTTCCAGCAGAGTCAAATTTTTGGACGCGTTTGTTTTCATAATCAGCGACAAAGATATTGCCACCTAAATCTACGGCAATGCCTGTGGCGTGGCTGAATTGACCATCTCCATTCCCTTGTGCACCAAATTTCATGAGGAAGTTACCATCATTATCAAATTTTTGAATAAATGGATTTCCATCGTCAGTGACATAGACATTACCTTCTTGATCTGTCGCAATTCCAATCGCTCTCACAAATTGACTATCTCCAGTACCCTCACTCCCCCACTGTGTGATGTAATTGCCGTCTTTATCAAATTTTTGAATGCGGAAGTTGCCATTATCCACGAC
>JAEURE010000433.1 GCA_016789485.1 Anaerolineales bacterium
CAGGTGATGGCGGGGCAAAGCACCGCGGGCAAGCTGTTTTCGTTTATCGCAGCCTTCATCATGGCGTTTGAACCTATGAAACGCCTTGCGCGCCTCAGCAACATCATGCAGATGGGCTTGGCGGCGCTTGACCGGCTGTTTGGCGTGATGGACAAAAAACCGGAAATCACCGACCGCGCCGATGCGCATCAATTGGATGCGCAAACGCCGACCGTCGCGTTCGAAAATGTCAGCTTCACCTATGCGGACGGCACCGATGCGCTGCACGATGTCAGCTTTGTCGCGCCCGCTGGCAAGACGATCGCGCTTGTCGGGGAATCCGGCGCCGGTAAATCGACCATCCTGAACCTGCTGCCGCGTTTCTATGATGTAACAGGCGGCGCGATCAGGATCGGCGGCAGCGACATCCGCGATGTAACGCTCCAGAGCCTGCGGTCCAGCATGGCGCTTGTCAGCCAGGAAGTCGCGATTTTCAGCGACACGCTGCGCGACAACATCGCTTATGGCCGCCCCGATGCGACCGAAGAACAGGTCATAGAGGCCGCGAAGCTGGCCGCCGCACATGAATTCATTATGGAGCTGCCCGAAGGATATGCGACAAGGGTCGGTGAAAACGGCGTGAAGTTGTCGGGCGGCCAGCGCCAGCGCATATCAATTGCGCGTGCCATGCTGCGCAATGCG
>JAEURE010000434.1 GCA_016789485.1 Anaerolineales bacterium
GTTCGTCAAAGACCGCGCCACGCTTGCGAATATGAAATATGATTTCGAACCCGTGCGTGCCTTGATGATGGCAGAAGGACTCATCACCATCAGTCTGTTATGGCAGGAATCGGATTCGGTTATTCACTCCCGCAATCCCTTCGCGGCGGGCGGAGTCTACGAAGACCCGGCAACCGGTGCAGCCGCAGCAGCGTTGGCAGGATACCTGCGTGACATCGGCTGGAAAGGTTCGAAGACCTTCACCATCTTGCAAGGAGAAGATATGGGCGTCCCATCGCGGTTGACCGTCTCATTCACAGAAAAAACAGGTGAGAGTATTTCGGTCAGCGGCGAAGTACGGCATATCGAATAAAAAAAACTCCGAGGTCTTTAAGACCTCGGAGTTTTACTTTATAAAAGATGCAAAATGATAAACAATTGGGTTGGTTATAATTTGAGAATGTCGAATCAAAATCCTATTCGTATGGGCATCCTCGGTGCTGCCGCCATTGTCCCGCCTGCATTGACCAACCCAGCGCGAGACGTTCCCGAAGTGCAGATCGTATCCATTGCCGCGCGTGACCCAAACCGCGCCGATGCCTTCGCCCGCAGACATAAAATTCCACGCACGCATCGCACCTATGCAGACCTGATCGTTGACCCCGAGATCGACGCCATCTACAACCCGCTGCCGAACG
>JAEURE010000435.1 GCA_016789485.1 Anaerolineales bacterium
ATCACAATGTTCCAACGAAGGATCAGCACCTTCCAATCAAGGAAGCGTTGTCACGCCATCAGGTGGAGACCCTGCGAAAGAACTGTAGGGAATTTGGTGTTGAGTTGTATGACCTCGGTCATCCCTTTCAGGGCATTGTACACATTATAGGGCCGGAGCTGGGGCTCACCTTGCCGGGGATGACCATCGTTTGTGGCGACAGCCACACATCCACCCATGGAGCATTTGGAAACATCGCCTTTGGCATTGGCACCAGCGAAGTAGAGCATGTGCTGGCAACGCAATGTTTGTTGCAGTACAGACCGAAGACCATGCGGATTGAGATTTCAGGATCGCTGAGTCCGGGAGTAGTCAGTAAAGACATCATTCTCTACATCATCTCAAGAATCTCCTCCAGTGGAGCTACAGGCTATTTTGTCGAGTACGCCGGCGAGGCCATACGGGGTTTATCCATGGAAGCCCGCATGACCATCTGCAACATGAGCATTGAAATGGGAGCACGTGGCGGCCTCATCGCTCCCGATCAAACAACATTTGACTACATCAAAGGGCGAAAATTCGCTCCTCAGGGCGATGCCTTTGATCAGGCTGTAGAAAGGTGGTCGCAATTGACAACTGATCCGGGAGCAACCTATGACCGGGTGCTGAGATTTGATGCCGAAGATATCGGTCC
>JAEURE010000436.1 GCA_016789485.1 Anaerolineales bacterium
TAAGATAATTTTTTTGCTCTTCGCGCCGTCCCTAGCGCGAAAGTTAATAAAATGCCGCCGAAGACGGCGGCACAGCAGAGTAATTTATGAATCAAAGCGAATGGCTTGAAAAATATTTTGAGAAAGTTGCAAACTCATCAGAGGAGGGTCAGGCGGCTGTGATGTTTGTTAAACAGAATCAGGTCAAAGTCGGGATGAAGCGGGCGAGGAAAAGTGTCGGCGCGTTTTGGGCTTTGAATCGTAAGTTTTATCTAAATAGTTTTTATTATTCGATGGAATCTTCTTTAGAAAATCCGCGCGCGTGGACGTTGTTTGTGCATGAAGTTCATCATTTGAAGCAAGGATTCAAAACAGCGATGTCTGTCTATGGCGAGTTGGATGCGTGGCAAGTGGAATTTCGTCTGTTCAAAAAATTGACGAGCCAAACATTGAAGCCTGAGTTAGAAGAATTATTAACGTTGCCACTTGATTTTGATAGAAATAATTTACGGCGTGCTAGAAATTTAATGACAAAGTTTGCAGGTTTTTGGTATGGCGCATGGATTTTGCCGTTGTATCCGATTGATAAAGAAATTAAATTTTTGTTTACACGAAAGACGTAGCCACAGAGTTCACGGAGAAAAAATGAGAAAACCCTTTTAAAATCTCTGAGAACTCTGTGTT
>JAEURE010000437.1:0-317 GCA_016789485.1 Anaerolineales bacterium
TAACGCTTGCTGGATGGCCTTCAGCTGCAGACAAGTTGATCAAGCGGCCTTCGCCTAGCACCATGACCCGGTTTCCATTTTTCAGCGTGAACTGTTCCATAAATTGTCTGATTTGCTGGCGCTCGCCAGAAATCTGCGCAAGTGCTTCAAGGTTCAATTCAAGGTCAAAGTGGCCTGAGTTAGCCACAATCGCACCATCTTTCATCACTTCAAAGTGCTGCTTGTCGATGACATGGCGATTACCTGTTAGCGTCACGAACAAGTCGCCAATTTTAGCTGCTTCCGCAATCGGCATGACGCGATAGCCATCCATCGTC
>JAEURE010000437.1:327-663 GCA_016789485.1 Anaerolineales bacterium
GGATCGACTTCCGTCACCACGACATTGGCGCCGAGACCGTTTGCGCGCATCGCGCATCCACGCCCGCACCAGCGGTAACCGACCACAACACCGGTCTTTCCAGCGAGCAGAATATTGGTCGCACGGATAATGCCATCCATCGTGCTTTGGCCTGTGCCATAACGGTTGTCAAACATATGCTTAGTCAGTGCGTCATTAACGGCAATGGCTGGCCAGGGCAATTTACCTTCTTTTTGCATCGCTTCCAAACGGACGATACCGGTCGTGGTTTCTTCAGTTGAACCGATAATATCCTTGGCCTGCTGTGGGCGCTCTTTCACCAGTGTCGCAACGACG
>JAEURE010000438.1 GCA_016789485.1 Anaerolineales bacterium
AGGCAATACCAGGCGAGTTTCCGCAATACGACAATTCCTGATCCTTTCGGCTCGCAACATAAAAATTCTGACGCGTGATCGTTTTGCCCTGGGATTGATGCTAGCGACTGCGCCTTTGGTGAGTCTATTGGATGTCATCCTCTCGTTCGTAATGGGACGAAATCCCTTTGATTTTTTTGAAGGTGACATGACCCAGGTCATCATCACTCTTTTCCTGTTAACCATCTATGGTGTGATGGTTGGCGGAATTTCTCAAATGCGTGAGATCGTCAAGGAACAGGATGTTTATAAACGGGAAAGACTTGTAAATCTACAAATCTTCCCTTACGTTCTATCAAAAATATGGGTTGCTGCACTGCTCGCCTTTTATCAGGCGGCAGCATATACCATTGTTCACTACCTGGCTTTTAAAATGCCGGGCGGACCGCTCGAATTTGTTCAAATCTACATCACCATGACTCTGGCAACTCTGGCAGGGATGATGCTTGGCCTTTTCGCCTCGGCCCTCGCTCCGAATGCCAGTTCTGCCCCACTGCTTGTCATTATGTTAATGCTGCCCCAGATCGTTCTTGGAGGCGCATTGATTCCCGTACCGGGCTTTGTAAGCGCACCAACTTCCACCCGCTGGGCACTAGAAGCCATGATGAGCATC
>JAEURE010000439.1 GCA_016789485.1 Anaerolineales bacterium
GTTGCTAGACAAATGAACAATCTCTTCTATCGCCTCGCGGTTGGGATTGCAGGTGTGGCGGGTTTCTTGTTGGTGTGGATTAATGTCGCTGTGGAAATTATCGGAGACGATAACTCTGCCAACTTGATGTACATGGGTGTGTTAGCCGTAGCATTTGTAGGCGCGATTGTGGCGCGCTTCAAAGCGGCTGGGATGTATCGCGCAATGCTTGCCACCACTGCGGCTCATACAATTGTTGCCATCATTGCCTTCATCTTCTACCCCGACGCTAATCCAGGACAATTTGGGATATTAGCCATCAATGCGTTTTTCATTCTGGCATGGCTCAGTTCGGGGTTGTTGTTTCGGAATGCGAGTTCATCCGATACGAATGTGAACGCGTAGATAATAAAAATCAAAAGAGACAGTCACCTTCAAGGTGACTGTCTCTTTGGTCAAATCCAATATATAAATCAATTTTATCTTTTGTGATAGCTAGTCGTTATCATACATGTCAAAATATCATTTACTAGTCTTCCGCGAAAATTTACAATAAGTGCATTTCTCTCTGAATTTATTTTGGTTACTACATCTTTATCGATAAAACCTTCATCTTGCGGGGCATAAACAATTAAGGCAGAAGTATCTTTTTTGACCCTTAATA